>JBCCQC010000080.1:0-10946 GCA_039024535.1 Chloroflexota bacterium | reverse complement strand
GTTTTTCCCGCGCTGGGTGCCGTAAACTACTCGCTGTCAACATCTGTGCCGCGCTTGATAGCACTTTCCCCGAACCGCTGGCGAATGTCATCCAGCGTAGACTGTAGCTGGCGGTTCTCCGGGACTTCGGGCTTATCAAACAGTCCCAACTGATGCGGCGTGTCGCTGAAGCCGCTTACACCCACGCCAATCAACCGCACCGGCCTGCCTTCCGGCCAGTTTTGCTCGAACAATTGCAGCGCTGCCCTGTAAATCTCATCATCCTGATTCACCGGGAACGGCATGGTTGTCTGCCGGGTGAGTGTGGAAAAGTCTGACCAGCGCAGCTTGATTTTGACGGTTGTGCCACTCAAATTCGCCTTGCGCAGGCGGTACCCCACCCCATCCGAGAGGCGGCGCAGGGTGTGCCGGAGTTCTTCGCCGTCGCGCACATCGCGGCTGAACGTGGTTTCTTTGCTGATGCTTTTCGCTTCGTGTTCAGGTTCCACACGGCGATGGTCGATGCCCTTTGCCCGCTGCGCCAGATCTGTGCCGTGTTTGCCAAACAGCCGCGTGAGTTCGCTCTGCGGATACGCGGCGAGTTCGCCAATCGTGGAGATGCCCAGATTACGCAGCGTATCGGCGGTTTTCTGCCCCACCCCCCACAGTTCAGTGATCGAGAGCGGCGCGAAAAAGTCTGCCTCGCCGCCAGCAGGCACCACACGAATGGCGTTCGGGTAATCCCCTTTTGCCGCGTCAGCCTTGCCCCGGTTGTTGGCGATTTTCGCAACAAGTTTGTTCGTCGCCACTCCCAGCGAACACGGCAGCGCGAGTTCGGTGTTGATCTGCGCCTGTAACTCATGTGCAATCTGCTCACCGGTTTTTTGAATGCCCGTTACATCCAGAAATGCCTCGTCAATCGAAAGCTGTTCGACCATTGGCGTAAGATTATGCAGAACCGCCATTACCTTACGTGATATCGCCCGGTATTGATCGAAGTGGGGATGCACGATAATCAAATCGGGGCAGCGGCGCACTGCCTGTGACATTGGCATAGCAGACCGCACCCCGTAAACCCGCGCCGGATAGGAACAGGACGCTACCACGCCGCGTCGGTCGGCATCACCACCGACGGCAAATGGCTGTCCCTTCAGCGCAGGATTATGTTGTTCTTCTACTGCGCAGTAAAATGCGTCCAGATCGAGATGCAGAATGATGCGGCTCATGTGCTTACCCCCATGCCAGCCCGATGCGTCCCCGGTTTTTATCCACGCTGCGGATTTTGACTTCCAGCACATCGCCCACGCTCAGGTGGCTGCCGCGCGGAATCTGGCTGATATGCAGTAGTCCGTCCTGCTTCACGCCAATATCCACAAATGCGCCGAAGTCCACCACATTGCGCACTGTGCCATTCAGCAGCATACCTTCGCGCAGGTCGTCCATTGTCAGCACGTCACTGCGCAAAATTGGCGCGGGCAGCTCGTCACGCGGGTCACGTCCGGGCCGTACAAGCTGCTCTACGATGTCACGTAAGGTAGGCAATCCGGTGTCCAATTCGGCTGCCAGCGCATCCAGCGAGAGCTGCTTGAGTGCAGTTTCGCGCTCCTCTACGGCAGTTTTCATGGTGATGCTGGCCTGCTGCATGACGGCTTTTGCCGTGGCGTAGCTCTCCGGGTGGATAGCGCTGGCATCCAGTGGTTCGCGGCTTTCGCGCACACGGATAAACCCGGCGCACTGTTCAAAGGCTTTTGGCCCCAGCCCGGATACCTTCTTGAGTCCTTTACGTGTGGTAAAAGCGCCGGTTTCATTGCGGTGCGCGACGATGTTCTGTGCCAGCTTTGGCCCTATGCCAGAAACATAGGCCAGCAGTGCCGGGGAGGCCGTGTTCAACTCCACGCCCACCTGATTCACCACACTCTCAACAACCTGCTCGGCTGCATCTGACAGGGCTTTCTGGTTCACATCATGCTGGTACAGACCCACGCCAATTGACTTCGGGTCAATTTTTACCAGTTCCGCCAGCGGATCCTGTACGCGCCGTGCGATAGAAACCGCCCCACGCAGTGTCACATCCAGATCGGGCAGTTCATCACGGGCGAGTTCGCTGGCACTGTACACGCTGGCCCCGGCCTCGTTCACGATGAGATATTGCACGCCATCTGCACCCGCAGTGACCTGCGCCACAAGTTGTTCGGTTTCCCGTGAGGCGGTGCCGTTGCCTATGGCGATTAGCGTGGCGTTGTGCCGTTTTACCAGCTTATGCACGGTTTCCAGCGCATCGCGTTCTCGGTGCAGGTACATGACGCCAGTGTCGATCACCTTACCCGTGTCGTCAATCACAGCGATTTTGCAGCCGGTTCGGTAGCCGGGGTCAAGCCCGATGATGGTCTGCCCCTTGATCGGTGGCTGACTGAGTAGCCCACGCAAATTTTCCGCAAACACCTGTATCGCGTGGGCTTCCGCCTGCTCGGTAAGTGTGCGGCGCACGTCACGCTCAATGGCCGGGAGCAGCAGGCGTTTTGCTGCGTCTGCGATTGCCAGTTCGAGTTGTTCTGCAAACGGCGAACGCTTATCTACGCGGAATACATTCGCAATCGGGCGTAGCCAGTCGCGCTCATCCACCTCAACTTTGACGCGCAGCACTTTTTCAGCTTCGCCACGGTTCATCGCCAGCGTTTGATGAGGCCGAATATTGCTCACGCGCACGGAAAATTCATAGTAGCTTTCGTAAACGGCTCGTTTATCCTCTGCGCTTTTGATCTTTGCTGATGTCAACTGGCCGTAGCGCAGGGCTTTCTCGCGTACCTGGCTGCGGATGGCGGGGTGGTCGCTGATGCGCTCTGCAACAATGTCACGGGCACCGCTGAGGGCATCTTCTACGGTGGGTACATCATCGTTTAAAAATGCTTTTGCCTGTGCCTCTGGCGATTTTCCGCCGCGTCCCTGCTGCTGGATCATATCCGCGAGGGGTTCGAGGCCCTGCTCAATCGCTTTTGCAGCGCGGGTGCGCCGTTTCGGTTTATACGGCTGGTAAATATCTTCCAGTTCAGTGAGCGTTTCTGCTGCCTCGATTTGCTGCTCTAGCTGTGCAGTGAGCTTGCCCTGTTCCTTCACAGATTCGATGATGGTATCGCGGCGGTCATCTACTTTGCGCAGTGTGTTGAGTTCCGTTTGCACCTGACGCAGTTTAAGTTCGTCAAGGCTGCCGGTAAACTCTTTGCGGTAGCGGGCAATAAACGGCACCGTGTTGCCATCGTCAAACAGCGAGATAGCCGCAGCAACCTGCCGGGGTTGCAGCGACAGCCGTGCTGCAATTTTCTGGTCGTATTGTCTCATGTGCTGTAGTTTCGGGTTAGCAATAATGTTCTATATGCTGCTAGAATCTGACACATCCGGCAAGCCCCACGCTGAAAAATCAGTAGATAATATCGCCGGAGATAAACGCCTGCGTGCGTGGGTCACGCGGGGTGTTGAAGAAAGTTTTGTTAGTCGCAATTTCGATAATCTTGCCGTCCAGCAGCAGTGCTACGCGGTCTGCAAGGCGCTTTGCCTGGAAAATATTATGCGTGACCATAATCACCGTTGTCTGTTCGCACTGCTCATGGATCAACTGCTCAATAATGCGGATGTTCTGCGGATCAAGGTTAGCGGTGGGTTCGTCCAGAATCAACACCTGCGGCTGTGTGATGAGTGCTCGTGCAATGGCTACACGCTGTTTTTCGCCGCCAGAAAGGGTGTGCGCGGGCTTCTGCGTCAGATGCCCCAGACTGACTTTTTCCAGCATGATCTGCACGCGGCTGCGCACATCCGCTTCACCACGGATTTCCAGACTGTAGGCCACGTTTTTCCACACACTGCGGCTGAGCAGCGCCGGATGTTGAAACACCATGGCGATCTGCCTGCGCTGCGAAATCGTTGCCGTGCGCTGATTGAAGACTTTATCACCAATTTGCAGTCGGATGTCGCCGCGTGCGGGGTTTTCCAGTAGCACCAGCAGACGCAGCAGTGTGCTTTTCCCCGCCCCACTCGGCCCCACCACCGCAAGATTTTCTCCCTGCCGAATATCCAGTGTAGCAACGCGCAGCACGGTGCGGTTTCCATACTGCTGCACCACATCGCGCAGGGCGTATGTCATGTTCGCCGGAAAAGTATTCTCCACCAGCACTGAGAAGGGGCGTTCGTAAACGGTCATATCGTGGTTTTGCCCTGTAGCGCAACGAGCAGAAAGTTAATCGAGAAAGCGACGGCCAGCAGAATAATACCCAGTGCCAGCGCCACATCAAAGTTGCCGCGCCGGGTTTCCAGTACGATGGCGGTTGTCAGCACGCGCGTTTTGCCATCAATGTTGCCGCCGACGAGGATCACGGCTCCCACTTCTGCTATCACCCGCCCGAACCCGGCAACCAGCCCCACCAGCACACCCGCACGCGCCTCCAGCAGAACAGCACGAGTTGTTTGCAGTTCTGTGGCGCCCAGTGCGCGTAGCTGGGGCCGCAAATCCGGGTCTACGGCCAGAATACTGCTCATCGTGATGCCGGTAATCAACGGGGTGGCGATAATGACCTGCGCGACCACCATTGCCCTGACTGTGAATAGCCATCCCAACGAGCCGAAAGCGCCGCTACGAGATAGAAACAGATAAACAACGAGCCCTACGACGACCGGCGGCAGTCCCATCCCGGTGTAGATAATGGCTGTGGCAATGCGCTTGCCGGGGAAGCCCGCCAGTGCCAGCCATGTTCCCAGCGGAATGCCGACCAGTGAACTGATAAGCAGCGCACTCGCCGATACCTGAAGCGACCGCACCAGTACCTCAACCAGCACCGGATCCATGGCAAGTAGCAGCCGAATAGCCTCCTGTGCCGCTTCAAGGAACGTTCCCAACAGATTAGCTTCCGGCTTCTTCGGTTGCCAGCATTTCGTCTTCTGTGGCTTCTTCGCCTGCATCTGCATTGGCGTAGAACAACTGTGTGTCGTTCACCACAAACGTTTCGATGAGTTCCTGCGTGTCGTCAGAGATGAGCCAGCCCACAAAGGCCTGTGCCAGTTCTGCATTGACGTTCGGGTGTTCGTCCGGGTTCACCAGGATGACGCCGTACGGGTTGAACAGCGTTTCGTCGCCCTCTACCAGTACCGTCAGGTCAAGCCCTTCGGCCTCGCGTGCAAGGTAGGTAGCCCGGTCTGCAAGAGTGTAGGCCTGCTGCTCGTTGGCGATAGTAATCACTGCACCCATGCCCTGCCCGGCCTCCTGATACCAGTCGCCGTCTGGTTCAAGGTCTGCCGCCGCCCAGATGCTCAGTTCTTTCGAGTGGGTGCCGCTATCATCGCCGCGTGAGATGAAAGGTGCTTCTGCTGCTGCAATTGTGACGAATGCTTCTGCGGCGTTTCCCATGCCAGCGATACCCGCCGGGTCATCCGCAGAACCGATAATCATAAAGTCGTTGTACATCACGTCAAATCGTGCTGTGCCGCTGCCGGCCTCTATGAAGGCTTCTTCGCGGCTGCGGGCATGTACCAGAATCACGTCTGCGTCGCCATTTGCGCCCAGTTCGAGCGCGGCCCCGGTGCCCACAGCAATCACATCCACGGTTGCGCCAGTCATCTCCTCAAAATCTGGCAGGATGTAATCCAGCAGACCGGAATCATAGGTGCTGGTCGTCGTTGCAAGAATCAGCGTTTCGCCGTCAAATGCATCTGTCATCGGTTCTTCAGTCTGCGCCAGTACCCCACCGGCAGCAGACGTCAGTAAAATTACACAGAAAAGTCTGAGCGTCCTCAGCATTCCTTACCCCTATTGCAGTTCAATTCATGTATTGCCGGGGCTGTGTTCCCCATCCACCCGGCGATGGTTACTACCCGCCGATGTAGTACATTTCGATTTTGTCGCCACTTGCGGGCACACCGGCCTTACGGTCTTCGCTGTAGCGGTCAATGCGGTGGCCCCAAGTGTTGCGGATAATCTGTTCGATTTCGTCGTCGGTAGCTCCATCGCGCAGTGGCGTTTTCAGGTCGGTGCCATTCGTGGCAAACAGGCAAGTGTAAAGCTGCCCCTCCGGTGACAGGCGCATACGGGTGCAGCTACCACAGAAGGGCTGCGTGACCGAGGCAATGACGCCCATCTCGCCTTCACCATCGGCATAACGATAGCGCAGAGCTACTTCGCCGTAGTAGTTTTTCTCTGCTGGAATCAGCGGCATCTTCGCGTTGATGCGCTCAATAATCTCCTTCGCCGGGACAACATGCGTCATTTCCCAGCCGTTGCGCGTGCCCACGTCCATGTACTCGATAAAGCGTGGGATGTAGCCCTTCTCTTTGCAGAATGCAGCCAGATCCACAATCGTGTGGTCGTTCACACCCTTCTGCACCACACAGTTAATTTTGATCGGGCCAAGTCCCACGGCCTCTGCTGCTTCGATGCCGCGCAAAACATCACCGACTGTGGAACGATTGCCGTTCATCTTGCTGAAAACTGCATCATCCATTGAGTCGAGGCTGATGGTCACGCGCTTGAGACCCGCATCTTTTAAACGCTGCGCAATTTCTGGTGTCATCAGTTTGGCGTTGGTCGTCATGGCGATGTCTTCGACACCTGCAATGTCATCAAGTTGACCAACCAGCGTATGCAGTTCACGGCGCACAAGCGGTTCACCACCCGTCAGGCGCAGTTTAACGGCTCCCAGCCGCACAATAATGTTCACCAGCCGCGTGATTTCCTCAAATGAGAGAATTTGATCTCTCTTGAGGAACGCATAGTGCTCGCCGAAGATCTCCGCTGGCATACAGTACGTGCAGCGGAAGTTACAGCGATCCGTTACGGAAATACGAAGGTCGCGCAGTGGACGGTTGAACTGATCTTTAACAGGTGTGGTGCTCATGTGTCAGAACTTTCTGCATGATGGGTGTACTGTAGGGTGCCGGTTTCGCGGGTATCATAGCCGGGTTGTTGGGCCAGTTCATCTCTGAATGCATCACTACTCAGGGTTTCCAGCAGGGCGGCCACGCCGGGATAATCCCCGTGCTGTTCTGGAATCACGAGATCGAAGCGTTCCCATCCCACCGGCACAAAATCCAGATCGAGTGCAATCGCCGCGCTGCGTACGCCCAGCCCACAGTCTGCAATGCCAGTGGCAACGGCTGCGGCAACGGCCATGTGTGTGTATTCCTCGCGTGCATAGCCCTCTATACCATCTGGAGAAATGCCGCGCTGCTTCAACTCATAGTCCAGCAGCAGGCGCGTGCCCGCCCCGCGCTGACGATTCACGAAACGCACGTTCGGTAACTCATCCAGTGAACCGATTCGCTTCGGATTCCCCTTCGGCACGATTAATCCCTGCTCACGGTGTGCAAATGTAATGAGCTGTGCGTTTTGCTTCCGCAGATGCTTGGCCGTGTAGCTGACGTTGTAATCACCAGTGTTTTCGTCCAGCAGATGCGACCCGGCCATGTGTGCTTCGCCACGCCGCAGCGCGACCAGCCCGCCCATGCTGCCCACGTTGGCACTCACCAGCCGAATGTTATGCGATTTCATCAGGTGTTGACTGAGCAAATCCAGCATCGGGTCATGGCTGCCCATAATCATCACGGCGGTGTCCACGTCACGCTGGGGCCGCAGCAGTTCGACGTTCACCGCGTCGCCCATGTTCACACCCTCACTGAAGCGCGGAATGTGCGCGATGCCATCAGCACGGACGAGCGACGAAATCACGCCAGCCCCCTTGCCAATCGGAGTCACCAGATACTCACTGCCTACATTCGCCACAGTCACACGAACATAGTCATCGTCGCCAGTGGGTGAGGTGTGTTTGCGAGTCATTTTTGCAGTGATCGTGCGCTCTGCTACGGTGTTGTCGCTGGTGCCGAGCCACTGCTCAATCATCGGCTTGAAAAATATTTCGCCAGTCAGCGCGGCGCTCACCGGGTAGCCGGGTACCCCGATAACAGGTGTCTGCTGTGCCATACCCATAACCACCGGGTGGCCGGGACGCACTGCAATGCCATGCACCAGCAGTTCCCCTGCGTCCCGGACGACCGAAGCGGTGAAATCCTTACTCCCCGCAGAGGAACCGGACAGCATCAACACCAGATCCGGCTCTTGATCCAGTGCCCACTCCAGCGCGGCGACCAGTTTTTCGCGCTCATCCGGCACAATTTCGGCAACGTGCGCCCTGCCGCCCCATCCCTCGATTTGCGCACTCAATACCAGACTGTTGTACTCAATGATCTCGCCGGGGGCGGGTTCTGTACTGGCTGTGACCAGTTCACTGCCCGTCGGGATCAGTATCACGAACGGTTTGCGCCGCACTTTGACGTTGTGGTGTCCACAGCCAGCAATAGCCCCGATGTCCACCGGGCGTAGCCGATGATTGGCGGGTAACACGAGTTCAGTCGCCACCATGTCCTCGCCCATCATACGGACGTGCTGCCACGGTGCAACCGGCGCCACGATTTCTATCGTCTGGTCGTCAATCTGCTGCACATGCTCAATCATAATCACAGCATTGACTTCCGATGGCAGCGGTGCCCCGGTGTTCACCGGGTGTGCCTGTGTACCCACCGCAAGTTGTAACGGTCGCGTTTCCGTCGCATTAACGGTATCCGCAGCAAAAACCGCGTAACCATCCATCGCGGAGGCGTGATAGTGGGGTGCGCTGCGCTTTGCCCATACCGGTTCCGCCGTGATGCGCCCATGTGCCTCTCGCAGTGAGATAACCTCACCCGGCAGCGGTCTATCCCGTCCTGCATCGGCCAGCGCAGATTGCAGCCGTGCTTTTGCCTCGTCCAGTGGAATATCGACCAGATAGGTATTGCGTTCGTCGGTTTGTAGTTCGGCTGCATCAGAACGGTGCGACATTCACCACCTCCCCAGCTTTCAAGCCATTACTGTTTAACGGTACATGCACCAGCCCATCGGCGTTGATGAGCGTAAAGATCAGATTCGACTTACCGAAGATCGGGTCTGCCACGGTTTCACCGTCGCGTTCAATCAGACGAACCGGGATCGTGTCCTCGCGCCCGGTAGTGGAGGCAATATTGCTGCCAAGAATGGCCTGTATGGTGCCACTGCGCCGGACGTTCTCGCCGGTCAGATGTTGCAGCGTTGGAATAACAATCTGACGGGCAACCAGCATGGCCGAAACCGGATTCCCCGGTAGACCAATGACGGGCTTGCCATCACAGGACGCTAAAATCGCCGGTTTTCCGGGTTTCACGGCCAGCCCATGTTGCAAAACGCCGGGGTTACCTGCCGCCTGGATTGCCTCATTGGTGAAATCGCGCGTGCTGACGGAACTCCCGGCAGAAATCACCAGCATATCTGCATCGGCAAGGCCCTCACGTACCATACGGGCAATGTCGTCGTAGGTATCAGCGGCAGTGCCGAGGATATTGACCTGTGCCCCGGCTTCTTCGAACAGGGCCGCCAGCGTGTAGCTGTTGATGTCGCGGATTTGCCCGTATGCGGGCGTTTCGCCGGGATGTACGATCTCATCGCCGCTGCCCATGATTGCCACTACCGGCTGCCTGATGACTTCGACTTCCAGCACACCCACGGCCAGCATCCCACCGATGTCCTGTGGTCGGATGCGCTGTCCTGCAGGCAGAATTTCGCCCCCCTGCGCGACATCCTCGCCCACCTGTACCATGTTTTCGCTGGGGGCAACGGGAGCCAGCACCTCGATTTCGCTGTCGTCCACTTTTTGTGTGCGTTCGATCATCACCACGGCATTTGCACCGTCTGGCAGCATTCCACCTGTATGGATAGACGATGCCTGCCCGGTTTGCAGAGTATGGATGGGTTGTTCACCCATTTTCACCGGAGCAGCAATTTCCAGATAAGCCGGGAGTGACTGCGATGCACCAAATGTATCTTCGGCACGCACAGCATAGCCGTCCATTGTGCTGCGCACGAACTCTGGCAGATTGACGGGCGATTCTGGTGGCACAGCAACAATCCGTCCACGTGATTGCATCACAGGAATGGTCTCAGTCTGGGTTGTGGGGGCGATGTGGTTGAACAGTGTTTCGAGTGCCTGTACAACAGGCTGGACATTAAAAAATTCGATGGTTGTTGTTCTCATAAAACTAACGATAAGTCGAGATCAGCATAAATTTAATTGAACTTTATGAGTATGATTATGCCTGTTCAGATCGCTCTCGTAAAGACTGAGAGCAAATATAGTGTGAGGTAAGCAAAAGATGAGTGATAGACTGACGCATCTCGATGAGCAGGGGGCGGCCCGTATGGTCGACGTAGGTGACAAGCCGGATTCCGAGCGTGTTGCTGTGGCCGGGGGCCGCGTGATAATGCACTCTGAGACACTGCGCCTGATAAAAGAGGGTGCCATCAAAAAAGGCGACGTACTGACGATTGCCCGCGTCGCCGGGATTATGGCTGCCAAGCGCACCTCGGAGTTAATTCCACTGTGCCACCCTATTCCACTGACGAAAGTCGACGTAGAAACCGAGATTGATGAACCCAACAGTGCGGTAAATATCCGGGCAGTAGCGAAAACACTTGGCAAAACCGGCGTGGAGATGGAGGCCCTGACTGCCGTCAATGTTGCTGCGCTGACGATATATGACATGGCAAAAGCTGTTGACCGGGGGATGCGCATCAGTGATGTGCGCCTGCTGGAAAAGCGAGGCGGCGTCCATGGAGATTATGTAGCAGAGGAGACAAACGATGCAGATTGAAATTTTACTGTTTGCAACACTGAAAGAGGCTGCTGGTAAAAGTCGTATCACGCTGGAACTGCCCGAGGACACATCCACGATTGGTGAGGTGCGTGCTGCATTCGCACAGCGATTCCCGGAGGCTAAAGCCAGTGTGGAGCACGCTATCGCTGCGCTTAACGAAGATTACTCTGAGAACGAAGATGTGGTTCAAGACGGTGACAAAGTAGCATTCTTCCCGCCAGTGAGCGGTGGAAGTAACGAGCCACCCACTATTGCTTACCTTGCCGATAGTT
>JBCCQC010000079.1:0-11005 GCA_039024535.1 Chloroflexota bacterium | reverse complement strand
CTGAAGTTGCCGTGCGCCCTCTGCCAGCACTGGATGGCATCGAGAGTGTGCTTGTGCAGGGACGCCGCCGCATTGAGTTCATCGAACTGACGCAGACCGACCCATATTACATCTGCCGCGCCCGTGTGATTGACGAAAGCTACGAACACACACCACAGGTCGAAGCCTCCATGCGGGCTGCCGTAACGCTGTTCCGTCGCGTCATCACACTGAGCAAGGAAACCCCGGCAGAAATGCTCACTTACGCCCGTGAGACGAAAGAACCCGGCACACTGGCCGACCTCATCGCGTCAATGCTCACGCTGAACCGCGAAGAACGCATTGAGGTACTGCGTACAATCGACCCGGTAGAGCGCCTGCGCCTGATAACGCAACTGCTCGGTAAAGAAATTACACTGCTGGAACTGGAAGAAGAAATCGAATACCAGGTACAGCAGGAAATGGAGCGCGAACAGCGCGAACTCTACCTGCGCGAGCAAATGCGGGTTATCCAGAGCGAACTGGGCGAAACTGACGTGTTCCAGCAGGAAATCAACGAACTGCGCGACCGCATCATTGAAGCCGACCTGCCGCCAGAAGTTTATGGCCGCGCCATGAAGGAAATCTCGCGGCTGGCGATGATGCCACCGATGGCCCCGGAAATTGGCCTGATTCACGGCTACATCGACTGGATTGTGTCACTGCCGTGGCAGCAGGCCAGCGAAGACAACCTCGATATTGCCCATGCACAGAAAGTGCTGGACGAAGATCACTACGGGCTGGCCCGTGTAAAAGACCGTGTGCTGGAACACATCGCTGTGCGCAAGCTGGCCGCCGATAAAATGCAGACGCCGATTCTGTGTTTCCTCGGCCCACCCGGAACCGGCAAAACGTCCCTCGGCAAGAGTATTGCGCGTGCACTGGGCCGTGAGTTCGTGCGCGTGAGCCTGGGCGGGGTACGCGATGAAGCTGAAATTCGCGGACACCGCCGCACATACATCGGCGCGATGCCCGGTCGCATTATCCAGACGATGAAACGCGCTGGAACCGTCAACCCGGTGCTGATGCTGGACGAAATTGACAAACTGGGTATGGACTTCCACGGCGACCCGGCAGCGGCGCTGCTGGAAGTGCTCGACCCGGAACAGAACAGCGACTTTCAGGATCACTACATGGACATGCCCTACGATCTGTCGCATGTATTGTTCATCACCACAGCCAACGACCTGTACCCGCTGCCCCCGGCCCTTGAGGATCGTCTGGAGATTATTGAATTCCCCGGCTACATCGAGGAAGACAAGCTGGCGATTGCGCAGAACTACCTGATTCCAAAGCAGTTGGAATCACATGGGCTGGAAGAAAGCGGCGTGAAGTTCGAGAGTAGTACACTGCAAACACTCGTGCGTGAGTACACCTACGAAGCCGGGGTGCGCAGCCTGAACCGCCGTATTGCCGAGGTCATGCGTAAAATTGCGCGGCAGAGCGCCGAAGGCAAAAAACACGCGAAACGTATCAAGCCAACCATGCTGGATGACATGATCGGCCCGCCAGATTACACCATGCTGCGTGCCAACGATGAAGATCAGATAGGTGTTGTCACCGGCATGGCATGGACAAGCGGCGGCGGCGACGTGATGACCATCGAGGTCTCCCTGTTACCGGGGAAGGGTGGCATCACGCTTACCGGGCAGCTTGGCGACGTAATGCAGGAAAGTGCCCAGACCGCACACAGTTTTATGCGCCGTAATGCCGACCGGCTTGATGTGCCGCATGATGACTTTGACGACTTTGACCTGCACATTCATCTGCCAGAGGGTGCCGTACCGAAAGACGGCCCATCAGCGGGGATTACACTGGCAATTGCAATTATCTCTGTATTTACCGAGCAAAAGGTACGCAGTGACTATGCCATGACCGGCGAAATCACGCTGCGCGGCAAAGTGCTGCCTGTGGGCGGCATCCGTGAAAAAATTATGGCGGCACGACGTGCGCAGATTAAAAACATCATCATCCCGGAAGTCAACAAACGCGACCTTGTAGAAATCCCGAAACAGGCGCTGCGTAACCTGAACATCGTGCCCGTGAGCGATATGCAGCAGGTCATGGATCTGGTTCTGCACGATCCACCCCCGGAAGGACGTGCGCGAGACGTAGAAAAAGATGATAATAGCGGCAGTGATGATGGAGATGATGAGTAGACCGTTTTGATACACGACGAAGCCGACATACTCCGGCTGGTGCAAGGTGGCAAACAGGCCGCCGTGGACTGGTTTAAAGACGATACATCCATAGACACGATTGCAACCATGCTGGGCGCGATGGCAAACAGCACGGGCGGTACGCTGATCATTGGTGTGGGGCCAACTGGCATGATAGAGGGCGTGCGCAACACCACGGCCACCATAGACGCTGTGCTGGAAGCAGCCCTGAACCTTGAACCCTCGTTGATTATCCCGATGCCGCGTGTGGTGCGCGTTAACGAACAGGATACGGTGTGTGTGCAGGTGCCTGCCGGTATGCCAAACGTCCATGGGCTGGACGGGCGTTACCTGCGGCGGGATGGCACGAAAAATATCGGGCTGAAGCCAACCGAACTACGCCGCCTGATTATTGAGCGCGGCGTCACCAGCTACGAGGGCGAAATTGTCCCCTCTGCAACCCTGGATGACCTTGACCGGGAACGGGCAAAAGAGTATGCCCGCACTATCAGCAGCACTGGCGACCGTGACGTAGAGAAGATATTAGAGCGGCGTGGCTGCCTCACCCGTCACAACGGCGACCTGCGCCCGACCACTGCCGGATTGTTGTTGTTCGGCAAAGAGCCACAGCGCCACCTGCGCGGCTCCGATATTACGGCGGCCCGCTTCGCCGGTAATTCAATGGGCGATACGTTTAACCGTGAGGACATCAGCGGCACCCTGCCCGACCAGATACGCCGTGCAGAGACATTTTTAGCCGACCACCTGCGCAAGGGTGTAAAAATTGGCAGCACGATGGAACGCACCGAAGAACGCGAGTACCCGATGGAAGCCGCACGTGAGATTGTGGTAAATGCCGTGGCCCACCGTGACTACAGCATCACCGGCGACGGTATCCGGATGTTTCTGTTCCGTGACCACATGGAAGTGACCAGCCCCGGCAATCTGGCAGGGCCGGTGACAGTCGATAACATCAAAGACGAGCGTTTCTCGCGCAATCCCATCATCGTGCAGGTGCTGGCAGACATGGGCTTTATCGAAAAGCTGGGCTATGGCGTGGATCGTGTGATTGCCCTGATGCGCTCGCTGGAACTGCCAGAACCTGAATTCATCGAGACGGCGGGTGGCTTTAAAGTGCGCCTGCATCGCCCGGATGAACCCACCCCACTACCCCCGGTCAGCCCGGCAGAAACCGCTGCACAGGACTTTATTGCCGCGCTGGATGTGGAAATCAACTCACGGCAGGAAGCGGCCATCACCTTCCTGCATGATCGCAAAAACCGCCGCCTCACCAACAGTGATCTTCAGGAACTTTACCCGGGTGTTCATGCAGAAACCCTGCGCCGTGATATGGCTGACCTTGTGACAAAAAATGTGCTGGTCAAAATGGGGCAGAAGCGCGGCTCGTACTACATTTTGCGCACAGACGACCCCGGCGAGGATAACAGTTAGTGTTTATCCGTGAATTTGCGGTATGGCGTGCCATACCCCTGCTCATGCTTATGATACTGGCGGCGTGCGGCGGCTCCCCGGATGCGCCGCAGATCAGCAATGACGATTTTGAGCCGGTACCCCGTCTGGTGCAGTCGTGCGAACTCATCATCAGCGAGGCTATCCGGCGAGAAAAGTGCAGCCCTGCCGATAACAGTGTGTGCCTGCTGAGCGCAGAGTACAAACCTGACGACCTCAACGTGAACCGCATCGGCAACATGAACATCGGGCCGCTGACGGAGGACACCGAACTGGATACCAGCACCTCACCCACCCTGCTGGATGAGGGCGTAGTGTGGCGCTCATACACGATTTCTTCGAATGCGAGCGGCGAACTACCCGTGACGCTGGTGACGCTGGGCCATGTGGATCTATCTGGCATTACCCCGGCACTGGATGCGCTCACGCTGGACACGGCCACCACGCCAGACTGCGCCAATGGGCCACCTACAGCCCTGCTGGTGCAATCAGAGCGTGGGACGCAGGCCAACATTACCGTGAATGGCGTTATCGTCACTGTGGGCACCACAGCCGTTATTACGGCGGAACGCGGCGATGAGATGACCGTCCGCGCTATTGAGGGACTGAGCGTGGTCTCTGCAAACAGTGTGACGCGGGTCGTCCGGGCCGGGGAACAGAGCACCGTAGCCCTGCGCGGCCTGCGTGCCAGCGGCGAACCAGCCCCGGCGACTGCCGATGACAGCGATTTTGTCTCGCAACTGCCGCTCACCATCCTGCCGAACCGCGTTAGCCCCGGCGCACGTGCCGCCAACCCCCAGCTACAGGAAATCCAGGCCGGGACGTGCGAAGTCAACACGGAATGGACAGGGGAACACACCGTCACCCGTGGCGAAAGCCTCTCGCGGATTGCACCGAACTATGGCCTTACATACCTTGAACTACAAATTGGCAATTGTCTACTCAACCCATCGCGGCTGAACGTGGGCCAGGTGCTGCGCGTACCAGCGCAGGCCATCACAGCCACGCCACCTGTGCCGCAAACAGCATCCACACCCGCAGACAGCACAGCAATCCCGGCGCAGGCCACGGTGATTGTCGTCCCGGCAGGCAGTGACGCTACCCCGACTGCTACGCCCCTGCCACCACTCACAGCAGACCGCACGGACATCACCGCCGGGGAATGTACCAGCCTGCGCTGGCGTGTGAGTAGTGCCGCCGAGGTGTATCTGGATGAAACGGTCGTCAGCAGCAGCGGCAGCCGCCAGGTGTGCCCGGAACTGACCACAGTGTACACGTTGCGCATCGTCTTTGCAGATGGCACACAGCAAACATCTACAACAGCGGTCTTCGTCAGCACCAACTGAAGCGGCGGGAAAGCGTCATGGTAGCCGGTGCGGGGGCGTGGTATGTTTGTGGCCTGATTTTCTTAGCCATTCAGGGGCATTATGCAATCGAATTTTGTCCATAAACTGCTGTGCGTGACGCTGGCTTTTGCCGCAACCGCGTGTTCGGCGGTCGTCGCGCCAACGGAAACACCCACGCCCACCGCCACACCCACAGAAACGCTCACGCCGACGGCAACAGCCACACTAACGCAAACCCCATCGGTGACACCGACAGCAACGGCCACACCCACACAAACCAGCACCCCGACGATTACACCCACGGCATCCAACACGCCGCTGCCATCCAGCACACCGGGCGAAGTCATCTCGTTTACGCTGGATAACTGGGAGATTCTGGAAATTCCATTTTTCGTAGAGCAGGGCTTCCCCCAGCCATACATTGCCTATCTAAACCTCAACGACCGTGACGCCGAAGGCGGTGTGCTCACGCCACAGCCAGGAACCGAAGTGCAAACGCTCTACTACACGCCGCCCCGCAACCCCGGCGGACGCATCGAGATTTTGCAGGTGCCAGAATCTACCGGCGACCACGTTTACGTGTCTCCAAACGGGCTGGCCGTGGCCTACTTCGTGGAACCGGGCGAAGAAGCGCCTTCCGGGTTATATCTGGTGGATATGGCAAGCGGCATCCGGGCGCGGGTGCTGCCCCTCACCACACTGGTACAGCGCGGCTTCGTCAGTGAACCCGTATGGGACAGTGCCGGGAACCGGCTGGCGATTACACTGGCGACCGACTACGCCACCGATATTTTCATCATCAACCGGGATGGTTCTGTGCCGCAAAACGTGACAAACAGCGGCGCATATGACCTGTTCCCCACCTTCAGCCCGGACGGTAACTTCCTGGCGTTCATCAGTGACCGTGATGTGTGCCCCACATGGATACCCGAACAGCCAGATACCTGCGACCCGGATACCCTCCCGCCAGATGGCGGCCACCTGTACGTGCTGGAAATTGCTACGGGCGAGATCACGAAACTATCTGACACATGGCTGACGCAGGACAACCCCGCCCGCTGGATCAACAACCGGCAGATTGCCTACAGTGAAGGCCAGCCCCTGTTCGGTGATGCATCGCGTACACTGTGGGTTGCCGATGTCGTCAGCGGCACTGCCCGCGAAGTACGCCCCCCGAACGACGCAAACCCGCTCATGCTGGCCGAGTCGTGGTCGCCGGGTGGCAGCCAGGTAATCTACCAGCGTGCCGGAGCCGAAACCGACATCGTGCTTTCTGACGCGACCGGCAACATCATCTCCACCATCACAGATTTCAACTATCCGCGCTATGGCCTGTCGGCGTCGTGGGCACCGAATGGGCAGGCGATTGCACTGGGCGGCGTGAATGGACAGTGTCCGTTTGGTAGCACCGTGCTGGATGAAACGCTCGGCGTGATTGCGCGTGGCAACCCGCCCCCGGCCATGTGTACACCTGTTTATTCGCCAGATGGCGAGTTTATCGCGTTCATTGGCATCAGCCTGAACAACTTTGACGGGCGTGCCGATGTGTATGCTGCAAACGCAAATGGGTTTGGCGCACTTAACCTCACTGGCGATTTACGCGGTACAATGACAATGCTGCGATGGGTCAGCAGCGCTATCCAGTAAGGGAGGCAGCAGTATGGGAATGCTCTACGAATACTCAAAGCGGGATGAATTTGCCTACAAGCACGCGCAACCGGAACCCGTCCCCGCTGCTGTGCCAGAGGCAGCACCACAGGATGAAGACGCGGAAGCAGCGGTAAAACCGCCTATCAGCAGCGCAGATATTGCCGTTTCCGGGGCGATCATCATTGTAGGGTTTGTGGCGCTGGCTTTTATTTCCGCGATGGTCTTTTCTGTGTACATCATCGCCCAGAACCCGCAACTACTGGAAGATAACGCCGGGCCACTCACGTTTGCCGAAACGCAGGATCTGATCGCGCCATACGTCGACGGCAACATCATCATTTTCACGGTGGGCTTCGTGATTTACACCCTGTCCATGCTGGGGGGCGTGTTCTATGTCGGTTTCCGTGCAGGCTGGGACTGGTCGCAAATTGGGCTGCGCCCGCTGGATAACCGCCGTGCAGCCTATGCCGCGTCAATTGGTGGGCTGGGCGCTATCTCGCTCATCGGCACCACCCTGATTTTTGCGCAAATCACAGGCGCGTTGGAGGGCATCGTCGGTGGCCTGCGCGAGACCGTGCTGGATGCGTCGGTAGGGTCGCTGGTGGTGATTTTTGCGCTGGGCATCTTCGCACTGCCCTTCGCAGAGGAACTGATCTTCCGGGGAGTGCTGTTTACATGGCTCAAAGCACGCAACGGCCTCACCTACGCCACGATTGTTACGTCGTTTACCTACGCATTTTTTAACCTCACGCCGCTGCCGTTCTTCTCAACAGTGGCAATTGGCATTGGCGCAATCCTCGTCTACGAACGGACAGAATCTGTGTGGGGGGCGTACCTTGCACATGTGGTGTTTAATGCCGTCACGGTGACTATCTACCTGATCGCACTGTATGCGCTATAAGAACATACATTCTACCCGCATTTCGTGATATGATTCGCACAGCACGTAGGGGTGTAGTGCGCTGCGCCTCTACCCCGAAAATATTTATTTCTACGCATTCCAGAAGGGGAACCCGATTATGGCAGAATTTTCCGAGCGTGTGGCAATCGTCACCGGAGGCAGCCGGGGCATTGGCCGCGCTATTGCGCTGGAGCTTGGTACCAGCGGCGCTACCGTCATTGTGAACTATAACCGCAGCGCAGATGCCGCCGAGGACGTGGTGAAAGCGATTAAAGACGCTGGTGGCGACGGGGCCGCAGTGCAGGCTGATGTTTCTGATCCGGAAGCAGCGGAATCGCTCATCAAATACGCGAAGGATAATTACAGCAAGGTAGATATTCTGGTGAACAACGCCGGAACCACCCGTGATAACCTGATTGCCCGCATGAAAGTTGATGACTTTGACGCAGTGCTGAACACCAACCTGCGCAGCGCGTGGGTGATGAGCAAAGCCGCCTCCCGGTTGATGATGCGGGCACGCTATGGGCGCATTATCAACATTACCAGCGTGAGCGGCATTGCGGGGCAGGCCGGGCAAACCAACTACTCCGCCAGTAAAGCCGGGCTGATTGGCCTCACAAAATCGCTGGCGCGGGAAGTGGCTACCCGTGGTGTGACAGTAAATGCGGTTGCGCCGGGGTTCATCGAAACTGACATGACCGCCGACCTGCCAGAAGACGTAACTACCGAACTGGATAAGGCGATTCCGCTGGGGCGCTGGGGCAAAACCGAAGACATCGCCTATGCTGTGGCCTTTCTCGCATCAGAGCGCAGCGGGTACATCACAGGCACAGTGCTCTCTGTTGATGGCGGGCTGGTGATGGGCTAGCCGTGGCGCAGAAAGAGCCGTCACGCTTTACAGTCGGGCAGGCGCTGGTGGTATTTGCAATTCTGCTCATTGGCCTGTTCATCCTCCCGGATCGCTTCGCGCTGGTGGTGCTGCTGGCGACGATGGGTGTGGCGGCCTTTCTGCTAAACGCGCTGTTCCAGCGAGTGCTGGCGTGGGCCACCCGCAATGACAATGATGCCGACACCGAGGGCTGATGCTGCACTTTATCGCCAATAACAGTAACGCGATGCTGGTTCTCGGCTATACCGGGCTAATGGTGCTGTCTGTGGTGTGGCTCTCGCGGCGTGGATGGCGCATTTTACAGAACGGCACGTACTATCGCACCATGTTCGAGAGCGTGTTTCGCTGGAACCGCGTTTACCGCTACGGGATGCCGGTGTATGTGGTGGCGTGGTCAAGTATTGGTGGCGCGGGTGTGATTGTGGTTTCTGCCATCAGTAAACTGATACACTACCCGCTGGAATTCCCGTTCTGGTGGGTTATCCCATTTGAGGCGACGTGGCAGGGGCTACCGATACCGTTACTCGGCTACATTCTGGCTGAATGGCTGTACGAGCGACAGCGCACACGCAAAGCCAAACGCAGCAGCCGCTACTATCGCCACGACCTGCCTACCCGTGCAGAACCCCTCGGCGACCCGGACATCACCCGCCTTGCCGATTTACTCCCCGATATGCCCGACTCTGATGAAACCGACACACAGAACACCACATCGCGCACGCAGCAGTAACCCGAACGCGCTATAATCTGGCATAGTTCATGTGACAGATGGAGAGCAGCAATGACCACAATTTTCACCAAGATCATCAACGGCGAAATCCCCGGCGACATCGTTTACCGCGATGATAAAGTTGTCGCGTTCAAGGACATCAACCCGCAGGCTCCGGTGCATATTCTCATTGTGCCGATCAAAGAAATTCCGTCTATCCGGGATGCAGAAGAAGCCGATGAGCACATTTTCGGGCGTATGATGGTCGTAGCCCGCAAGGTGGCAGAAGAACAGGGTATCGCGCAGTCTGGCTATCGTTTGATTATCAACAACGGCGACAACGCCCATCAGGAAGTGTATCATGTGCATATGCATCTGCTGGGTGGCAACCCGCTGGGGCCAATGCTGCATAAACGTGACTGATCTACAAAACGGGCGAGGCCATTCACGGCCCCGCCCACCCCTGTAACAGTTATGCAGCTTCCTCAGTCGCTTCTTCGGTGGCTTCTTCAGTTGCCATCGGTTCCTCGGTACCCATCATTTCCTCGGTGGCCATCGCCTCTTCAGTGGCTTCGGCTTCCTCAGTCCCCATCATCTCTGCTTCTTCGGTAGCCTCCTCCGTTGCCATTGCTTCCTCCGTCGCATCGGCCTCTTCGGTGCCCATCATTTCCTCGGTGGCCATCGCCTCTTCAGTGGCTTCGGCTTCTTCCGTCTCCGCCATCATTTCCTCGGTAGCATCGGCTTCTTCCGTCTCTGACATTTCCGCCGCTTCAACCATCTCTTCCGTCGCCATCGCCTCCTCAGTCCCCATCATTTCCTCGGTGGCTTCGGCTTCTTCCGTCTCCACCATCATTTCCTCGGTAGCCTCGGCTTCTTCCGTCGCCATTGCCTCCTCAGTCCCCATCATTTCCTCGGTAGCCTCGGCTTCTTCCGTCTCCGCCATTTCCGCCGCTTCAACCATTTCTTCCGTCGCCATTGCCTCCTCAGTCCCCATCATTTCCTCGGTGGCTTCAGCTTCTTCCGTCTCCGCCATTTCCGCTGCCTCAACCATCTCCTCGGTTTCAGCGGCCTCTGGTGTTTCTTCCTCCGCTTCTGGTGTCATTTCCTCGGTTTCGGCAACTTCTGGCGTTTCTTCCTCCGCTTCGATTTCCTCAGTGGCTACCGGCTCTTCTTCTACGATTTCTACCGGAACCGGATCTGCACCGGCCATAATCAGGTCAATCTGGCCGTTGACGGCTGCCAGCGTAGGCGAAACTGGCTCACCATTAATCAGCACTGTTGGTGTGCCACCACCGACACCACTGAAGGCAGCACGGGCATTATCCAGCACTTCCTGCGCCCGGTCGCTACGACGGCAGGCATTAAACTCGTCCACATCCATACCCAGCGCCTCTGCCCCGGCCTCGATGCGTGCATTTGTGAAAGCCGCTGCCTGGTTTACGCGATGCCAGCTAAACAACAGATCATGATATTCAAAAAACAGGCCCTGCTCACCAGCACAAACAGCAGCAGCGGCGGCACGGTCGCCATCGGGAAGGGCACCCGTGCCAAACACCGGCACATAGGTAAACGCCAGTTCACCAGCACGCACGCGGTCAATAATATTTTCCGTGACATTTTCGTGGAACGTTGCACAGGCCCCACAGTCAAAGCTGGAATACTCCGTCAGGCGGGCCGGAGCTTCCGGGTTACCCAGTACAGCGAAGCCACGCTCCGTAAACGTGAGCGGCAGGCCAGCATAGCGCATGAGCAGTTCGTCATCCACATTGACCACGGTCGGGCGCGTTGCGAGGATAGCCACAATTGCGATTACCAGTGCCCCCACACCCACACCGATCAACGTCAGGCGTTGCTGGCGCTGCT
>JBCCQC010000078.1:0-11037 GCA_039024535.1 Chloroflexota bacterium | reverse complement strand
GTTGGTGCTGTAAAACCGAAACTCCACCGCGTCAATATCGGGCAGAAACTCGGTTTCTATCAGCAGGTGATAGTCCGTGTTGTTGGCAAACTTGAAGTCTGCGCCGGGGTTGCGGTCGCCGGGGTCAGTGATGTAAATCGCCGCGTCAAGGCCGGGGCCGCTGCCGCCCAGCTCATAGTAGCCCACGCGGTAGCCATGCGAGTGACGCTCCATAATCTCATAGCCACCTGCAAAAGCCGCCCGATACGCCGTGGTACTCACCTGGCACACACCGCCACCAATGCCCTTCACCGTGCGCCCACCAAAGATAATCGCACCCTCCACAAAGCCGGTTTCCTCGCTGATTTCCCCGACGATTTCGTTAAACGAGAAGTTTTCACCCGGCGCGATAATCACGCCATTGTAAAACGACGCGCCCACCTCGATGTTCTGGCGGCGGGCAGCCGTACTGCCACTGTAGAACGTGCGGCTGCTGCTCACCATCTCGGTAATGCCAAGTTCAGCGGCGGTAATGTCGTTGTGGTACTGCGGACGTTCGAAGTCGTAGGCAATCTGCACGGTGCGGGCGTCCGTGGTGAACACCGCTTCCTCAATCCGGTTGATCGTTTCGGCCACGTTGAGCGTGCGCCCATCCACGGCGGGTTGCAGCATCTCCAGTTCGCCGTTTTCATCGTTGAATACAAAGCGCCCATCTCTCGGCGGCACGATCAAACCCGGTGCCAGTTCCGCCACAGAATCCGCAAAGCTGCTCAGGTTCACGCTCACCTCATAGGACGGTGTGCCATCTGCGCTGGTTTCCGTGATGCTCAGGGCAGCAGCGATCTGCTCCGGGGAGATGCGCCACGGCCCCAGCAGGTTGCCATCAGCACCGTTCGTCACCAGCAGTACCGGCGAACTGATGGCCGCCCGGATGTACGCCGCCGTCGATTCCACATCGACCAGTTCTGGCTCCGATTCGATCACAGTCAGCGGGATTTCGCCGCCGGGTTCAAGGTTTGTGATCTGCGTACCCAGTGTGGCAAGGGCGCTCTCTATGTTCAGGGTGATGCCGGGTTGCGCTGGAGTCGTAATGACCTCAAGGCCGTCAATGGTGAGGGTAGCGTTCTGTGGCGGCTGCCCGATCTCCAGCGCAATGGCGGTAAGCTGTTCACGCGCGATGTTTTCGTCGTAGTTCACAACGGGCCGCACGGTCACGCCGTTAAACCACGCGGCTACCTGCTGCGCGACGTGCTCGGATGGGTTTTCGCCACTGCTGGCTGTAATTGCCGCCTGTGCCGTCGCCGCTGCATTAAAGCTCACGCCCAGCTCGCTGGCATTTAGCTGCCAGAAGCGGTCTTCATAGCGGAATGTGAACACAGCGTCTTCATCGTAAGTGAAGGCATCGGCCAGCGCGGTTTCGGCTTCGGGCTGTGTCATCCCACCGAGTGAAACGCCATACGCGCTCACACCGGGGAAGATACGCCCCGCCATGCTCACCTGGTACATCACGAACAGAATCGTCATCGTCACAGCGAACAGCATCGCGCTGAGGATCATCAGAATGGGAATACGAACCAGCCACGGGTTCAGGCCCCGCACGGGCACGGTGGGCTGCGGTTCACTGGCCGGGAGTGTCGTCATAGGTTGTTACATCCGTTACTTATCTACCATTACCAGTCCGGGCGGAGCATGGGAGGCCATGTCCGCCAGATTTCAAATCGCATTGTATGATAATGAGAGGTGAGGGGAAGACTCAACCGCCAGCTTCGTACTTCTCGACAGTGGCCTCGGCTTTTTTGAACTCGTCGCTGCCTTCTGCGGCACTATCCAGTACTTTAAGTGCCGCCAGATAATCGTCCAGAGAAACTTCTTCGGTTTTGTTCTCTTTCTCAGCTTCCAGGCGCTCAGCTTCCAGTTCGATCATTTCTTCCGGGGTCATATCGCCGTGGTCAGCCACCATCTTCTGAATATCGTCGTTGGAGATGGTTTTCTTTTCGGCCAGCATAGCCTTCAGTTTGTCAAATGTCTCTGTCATGGTTAGGCCTCCAATAGTTGGTATCAGGTTGGATGACAGTTGCTATTTTAACAAAATTTACCCCGCGAGACGTTTCAATTCTATTGTTTGTTAATGTTCTGTCACTATTACGCTTCGGCTTCCAGCGCAATCAGATCATCCCGGTGGTAAGTATGGCGTCCGTTCTCGCGGGGTAATGATCGCTTGTACAGCCAGCAGCACCGGGCTTCCTTCATCGTCAGCGCCGGATTATCCGCGAAGAAATCCCGCACGTACTGGTTATACTGATTGTGGTGGGCTATTTCTGTCTGATAATTGTCGTCGGCACGGCGTGCAGCCATTTCCCGCCACGCAATAACCGCATCTTGCAGCGTTTTGCCCGTGTTGTCGCGCATCCACGCCATAAACTCCATATGAAAGCGAAATCCCGTGCCGAGGTGCTGCACCATGAAGGCCCGCACATTGTCATTGTTACGGTAGCTATCGGTAATCACGGTTTCAAGCGTCAGTGGCTCATGTGCCCAATCAAACGTAGACGTTACCCGCTTACGGCGCGTGCGCGGGATGTCGCCTGTGTCCAGATAGTGTGCAATGCGGTCAATCAACGTGAACTTGCCCGCGCTGTACGGTATGCTGTGCTGGCGGCAGTAGGCCACCAGTTCTTCCTTCAGCCAGTACCAGCGGCGCAGCTCATCGCCAGTGTGAATGTCTTCAATTTCGGGGCGTTGCGGGTGTGTCATGAGGTTCACCAGTAAAATCTAACGATACA
The DNA here is from genome assembly GCA_039024535.1 of Chloroflexota bacterium. GTDB lineage: Bacteria > Chloroflexota > Anaerolineae > Aggregatilineales > Phototrophicaceae > DAOTTY01. Next base: position 8,275 of record JBCCQC010000078.1, on the reverse strand, counting down.
TATCATTATGGAGTATGCATACTATTCCTGACATCTTCTGTCAGGGTTTGCGCCGGGAACCCGCACGCTGGCAATAGATGCTCATGCTGCTATAATGCGCCGCGCTTATGAAAATGAAGTTGGAGCGATTTTCTATGCGTGTTCCGGGCTGGATGATTGGAATCGGAGTGGTGGGGTGGCTGCTGGGGACAGCGGCATGTTCGGCGGGGGCGTTTATATCCGCACGGCAGTTACAGATCGACAGCGTGGAAAGCGGTATTCCGCTGCCAGACTTGCAGAGTTTCGCCAGCCGCGCCACAGCTACCTTCCCGCCAGAGCTAATCGCCATCGCGCCAACGGCAACCCCGGCCCCGGCACAACCAGAGAGCAGTGAGGCACAGGTCGCCGCGCCCACAGCCGCGCCACAGGCCGCCCCCACACAACCCGCCGCCGAACCCACAGTGATGGACGACAATGCCATTGTACGCAGCGCTACGCGCCGACTGGGGCCGCGCAGCATCAACGTGCTGCTGATGGGTATTGACCAGCGCAGCGCCGTAGAAAGTGCCGATACCGAGTTCTTCCGCACCGATACAATGATCGTCGTGCGGATTGACCCGGTGCGCCGCACAGTAGGCATGATCTCTGTGCCGCGTGACCTGTATGTGTCCATCCCTGGCTTCCAGGAGGCGCGAATTAACGTTGCCAATGTACTTGGCGATAGCGGCGGCTACCCCGGTGGCGGCCCTGCACTCGCCATGCGCACCATTGAAGACACCCTCGGCGTGGAAATTGACCATTATGTGCTGGTGAACTTCGATGTGTTCCTGCGCGTGGTGGATACCGTCGCGCCCAACGGCGTTGAAATCTGTATCCCGCAGGAAATTTACGACCCCTTCTACCCGGATGAGGGCTACGGCTTCATCGAGGTGCGTTTCGAGGCCGGTTGCCAGCAGCTAGACGCTACACGCCTGCTGCAATATGCACGTACCCGTAAAACCGAAGGCTCCGACTTCGACCGTTCTCGACGGCAGCAGCAGGTGATCCTGGCGGTGCAGCAGCAGGTGGTCAGCGCAGGCGGCATCACCAATCTGGTCACGCGGGCACCGGCCCTGTGGCAGGAGCTTGGCAATAACCTGCGCACCGACATGCCATTCGAAACCGCGCTGGATCTGGCGCTGGTTTCCACCACGATTGACAGTGATAACGTGAACATGGCGCAGATCAATAACCTGCATGTGCAGTTCGCAAAGGATGAGGACAACAACGACATTCTGATCCCGGTACCGGCGTCTATCTCTGAACTGGTGCAGAGCACGTTTAACACCTCTGGCGGCATGACCGAAGCAGACATCCGCGAACGGGCCGCGCTGGAAAACGCAAGCGTGATCGTGCTCAATAACACCACAACCACCGGCCTTGCCGGGACGACCCGCGAACGCCTCAACGCTGCCGGGATCCCCGTGGTGAGTGTGGGCAACACGCAGGCCCCGGATAATACCAGCACCGTGATTAAAGACTACACCGGCAACCCGTGGACATCCCGCCTGATCGCGGAAGCACTCGGCATCCCCCGCGAACAGATCATCGCCGGGACGGACGGCCTCACATCTGAGGATATTGCGGTGCTCGTCGGCCCTGACCTCGAATAGCAACACAGTGGGCGCGGTAAATTTACCGTGCCCTTCCCCCGGAATTTAATGCTTTTTTGCAGCATCTCCACCCATCCCCCGTATATATTACAGATAGTTACTTTTCGGGAGAGATCATGACCATTACAGTAAGCTGGCACGACGACGAACACACCATCACACGCCTTGACTTCAAGGGAAATGTAACCATTAACGAACTCTTCGACGCATGGCGCGAAGAACTGCTGCTCATGCGCAGTGTGGATCATCCGGTATACTCACTCAATGTCTTCGAGAACTATCATATGATGCTGGGGCACATCAGCGTGAACAAGCTGGTAAGCTTCATCCGGGATAACCGCTCAGACAACCTGCAAATGACCATCCAGATAACAGAAGGAACGTCACTACGCCGGATGCTGGCAACCCTTGCCGCGCTGATGCCCCATGATGTACGCATTGTGCCCACCATAGCCGATGCCGAAGCCATTATCACAGCGCACAGGAATACTATCCAACGCAAAGCAAGCTAAAAACAGGTAAAGCGATGAAAAGTCTGTTCAAAAGTCTATCGACGGCGGCAATCTGGGTGGTGGCCGGGGTCATTGTGATTGTCACCAACGCGGACGGAGCCACAGCGGGTGGCGTTGTGATTGCGCTGGCGTCACTGGCTGCCGCTGCAATGGGTACCAGCGTCATCTGGGCGGATGAATCGACGTGGGAAGATGACACAGCAACCGAGAAGCAAAAGCGTACCGGCAGCAGCAACCCGGAACTGGACACCCTCATGCGCATGATGACCGACGAAGAACGCGAAGCGTTTAAACAGCAGCTAAAAGAGCGCCTGCTTGCCAGCACAGCCCGCCTTGCCGATGATGACGGCGAGGTATCTTTAGGGGAACTGCTGGCCGACGATGCCGACCAGACCCCCATGAGTGACACCCGGCGCTAGTTACTGTGCCGTTGCCCGCACAACCCAATCGACCCCCACATCCGGCGCGTCAGAGTTGACGGTAATCTGGCCCAGATTATTGGCCGTTGCAGTCGCCGTAAACTCCACACGCTCATTACAGCGGTAGGGCAGTGGCGGCGCACTCCCCACACTCACCTGGAACAGCATACTCTCCACATTAATTCCCGTACACTCAAACGTGAACACCACCGGCACATTAGCCTGCCCGGTCACCACCTGCCACTGAACCACATCGTTGTTATCACCACGCCCGATGCTGCCCACAGCAGTTACAGATGTAGCCGGGTTGATGACCAGTGTTTGATCGGCCCCCGTATCTGCCGCCGGTTGGGTAGCAACAACGGTAGGCGTTGCGGTCAGCGTGGGCGTGAGGGTAGGCGTGGGTGTAAAAGTCGGCGTAAAGGTAAACGTGGGCGTAGGTGTGAACGTGGGCGTAAAGGTAAACGTGGCTGTTGGCGTGAACGTCGCCGTGGGTGTGGGCGTGAACGTCGCTGTGGGTGTGGGTGTGTTCGTGGGGATGAACGGCGTGGACGTTTCAATGCTCAGCGGACTCAGCGGCGCACCATCCACGGCCAGCGGCTCTGCCTGTGGCGGCAAATCAAGGAACAACGGCACATCGTCGCAGGTACCCCGGCCCAGCCCCGCCTCGTTAAATACCCAGCCTGTGCGCCCGTCTACAAGCTGCACATTAAGCCACGCCCCATTGCGCCCCAGTACGGGCACCTCTGTACGGATGGGCAGTGTGTCTACCATTTCGCTGGTCACATCTGGCAGCGCACGCACATTCGCCCCGAACTGATCCGCATTCACGACAAAAATACACCCGGTCGGAGAGACAACCGGCACATCGACCGCCAGCACATCCTCAAGAAAGAACAGCACAGCACCCGTAGAAGTCGGGTTGGTGGCATAGAGCAGCACCGTGTAAAAATCTTCCTCCAGCAGCGGGAGCAAAATCGACACATCCTGCGCAATGCTACCATACAGGCGGCCCACCTGCCCCTCACGGCTGAACACTTCTGCAATATAGCCGGATTCAGCATCAATAGCGTTCATGCGCAGCAGGCCGCCGCCATACTGGAACGTCTGGAACGGATTTTCCGGCGAGAGATTGACCAGCAGCGGTTCGCCCACAGGCAGCACATTCTCTGCCGTGGCAAGCCCATCCACGCGCAGGGTATACGGCCCGGTGCCCTGCAATCGCCCGACCGTCAGCGTGTAGGTACCGCCCGCTGCCAGCCGCAGCGCAAGTGTGGCCCCGTTACGGTTATACAGGCCCTGCTCCAGATTACTGGTTGCAATCACGTCCCCGGCGGCGTTTTGCAGCGTTAGCAACGGGAATAGATCGCGGGTGGTGGGCATAGCCGTAAACAGCACCATATCCCCGGCGCTGCCAGCAAATGTGTATTCCACCAGCGAAAGCTCATCCGTCAGTTCGCCGTTCACCAGTGCGCCATAAGCCACCAGGCCGCCGTCCTGCGCGTGGGTCATCGGCACAGCCAGCAGGCACAGCAGCCCTGCGAGTATCATCAGTGTTTGTTTCATTGTGGTTATCGCTCCCTCTGCTCTGTGCACGCTATTGAATCACCGGCACATCCTGGCCGTAGCGCCGCAGTGCCCCCAGCCGCCCCTCGGCCCAGGCCGTCAGCGGCGCACCATTGCACGTCACCTGCACCCGGTACCACTGCCAGTTATCCGTGCGCCCCAGCACATTGTACTCAACGTTGCCCGCCAGCACACACAACTGCTCCCCGACCGGGGTCGGCTGCGCATAAACCGGGTAATCCTGGTAAAAGATAAAACGCGGGAAAACCTGCTCACCACGCGGCAGCACATCACTCGTCGCCACGTCCTGATACTGCAAATCACCTTCGAGGATGACAAAATCTGCGCTCACCCAGCCACGCACAACCCCGCTTTCGACATACCACCATGTCGCAGCCTCATTGCGCCCGATGATGTTGACTGGCGTGCCCCGCGTGAACACATTCTTCGCCCGGTACTGGATGCCGTCACCCGTGCGCACGTTCAGCCGCCCCGCGTTCACGGTGCCGGTACCCGTCAGGCCCAGCAGGTCAGCAAGGTCGTCCACGTCCACTGGCGCATCAGTCGATTCGTTGCTCTCGTCGGTTTCCAGCGTCAGTGAAGGTGGTGCATCGGCGGCGGTGCGGCTGGTGAGCGTGACGCCGGTTTGCGTGTCAATATCGCGGCAGTTACCACTGCGCCGGTAAACCGTCTCACGTGCAAAACCATTCCCGGCCTCGCTGGTGATGGTGAAAAAGAGCGGGTTCGCTGCGGGAACCTCCGACCATGTTTCGAACAGACCACGCGGGTATTCCATGCTGGTGCCTACGGTCAGTTCTTCTACTACCGGGCCATAAATTACCGTGCCGTTGCCGTCTGTAGCCAGCAGCGCGATGCGTTCCGCACCGAAGCCGGTGTTATCGCGGTTGAGGATGACCTGGCCGCCGTTGCTCTCGAAGCCGGTGCAGGTCAGGTTAAAGTTCTGGGTACCGCGCACGGCTGCCCCCGTGGACAGAATGCTGACAACAACCATCACGGTGAGTATCGCCGCGACCTGTGCCGGACGTTTGATGACATTACGACGCAAAATGCCCATAGCTGCTCCTGCTTTAACTCCCAATGGTTAACACTTTGTAATGGTACAGGAGTTTTTTTAGAACATACGGATGTTTCAGTCGGGTTTCAGTTAGAAACTGGTACGAAGTTTTGAACAGTACCGGGATGTGGAATGGTGCAGGGGGCACAGCCGGCCCCCTGTTGCTTAATCACCGGGGGCCGGGGCGGGTGATGTGTCGCGCTCAATAGGTTTGACGCGCTGGAACGCCACAAACACCAGCCCACCGGAAACCAACCCGCCAATGAGAAACGGTGCGAACGGCGCAACAAAATCAAACACAGCACCACCCCACAATGGCCCCAGCACATTTGCCAGGCTGAAGAATGCAGCATTCAGACCCAGTGCTTCGCCCACCTCCTGCGGGCTAACACGCTGGGTTATCAGGCTGTTGATGCTTGGCTGCAACAGGCCAATCCCCACTGGCACAATACCAATCGTCAACAGCAGGTAAATCAATACGCTGACGCCGCGTTCGTCATCTGGCGGTAGCAGTGCCAGTTGTCGCTCAGTCAACACCACCCCGTCCTCTGACTGGCTCTGTAACTCCTCAATCAAAGCCTCACGCTCATACCACGGCACCGGCAACGTGGGCGCAAAACTCATCAAGATTAACCCGGTAGAGATTAACCCCAGCCCGGTATACACCAGCCGCCGCTCCCCGAACCGCCGCGTAAGCGGGCCAATGAGTCCTCCCTGCACCACCGCCAGCGTAATCCCGAAAAAGACGAAAAACACCGTATTCCCCAGGCTGTTCAATCCCAGCCGCGTGAGCGTAAACGGTGCAAACATGGACTGGAAGGCCCCGAAGACGTTTTGCTGCAAAAACACCAGCAAAAACAGCACGCCCAGTACCGGGTTCCGCAGGCCACGCAGCATACTACCAAACGCAATCACGCTGCGCCTGCGCCCGGTGTCGCCGCGTTTCTCTGGCGGCAGCGTCTCCTGAAATACAAACGTTGTGAGGATAACCGACGTAAACGCAAAGGCCGCTGCCACAAACGCTGGCGCACTGTAATTGTTGCCACTCAGGGCCAGTGCGCCCGCGCTCACTGCCGGGCCGATGATAAAGCCAACGCCAAACGCCGCACCAATCAGGCCCAGGCCCTGCGAGCGGTTTTTCGGCGTGGTAATGTCACTGATGGCGGCCTGCGCAGTCGGCAGGTTCGCACCCGTAATGCCGTCCAGAATACGAGCGAGAAAGATCACCCACAGGGTGTTGGCAAACCCCAGCATCAGCAAACTGAGGAAGGTACCCATCTGCGCAATTGCCAGCACCGGTTTACGCCCGAACCGGTCGGACAGGGCACCGAGAATAGGCCCACTGGTGAACTGCATCAGCGGATAGGACGCCACCAGCAACCCAATCACAGCAGTTCCTGCATTAAATGACAGGGCATAGTACGGCAGAATGGGAATCAGGATTGTCAGGCCCATCAGGTCAATAAAGACAATAAACAGCACCGGCCCCACCCGCCGAAAGTCGAGTTTATCCTCTGCGGGCGCCGCTGCTGATGTGTTTTCTGGCATGTTCAAAATCCTACTGCGTCGTTAAAGCAAAACACGCCCACTATAGCACAACCCGCTTTTACAACGCATGAACATCCAGACAGAGATTGCAGAAAATGTACCCGGTCACGGCGACCGGGCATATGGTTTGCGGTTTAGCTGGCGGGGAAGAACTGATTCCAGAAGCCAATCAACTCGGCACCCCCATAAGTCGGGTATTTTGCATTGAGCGCGTCAATAAGCTCGGCACCGCTTGCAACCGTCGGGATCGTTTCCTGCACAAACGTCAGGTATTCGATGCCAATATCAAGCTGGCCCGGTGCTGTGGGCAGCCCGTGGCCTACCAGCAGCAGGTCTGCACTGCTCTGCTCACGCAGTTCACCCAGAATGCTGATCCAGTTGTCGCGGTCAGCGCCGGGGAAGAAGTGTGTGTTGTTGTACAGCAGATCCTGCACAATAGCGGTTCCGGCTTCTGGCAGTGTAATCACCAGCGAGTCAGCAGATTCGTGGTTGGTGTATGTCGCATACTCAAACGTCACACCGTCAATTGTCTCGCTGTCCACGGTGATAGCTTCAGTGGGGGCATTCGGTACGTCCGGCACCTCGTCCTCACCAAACAGAGCAGCAAGATTCTCTACCGTGCCAGCCTCAATAGCAGCAACAGTGTTGGCGATGGTCGTCTCTGTAGCAAAGAATGGGAACTCTGCAAAGTTGTTCGCGCCCATCCAGTGATCCGGGTGTTCGTGGCTGAGCACGACGCGCTCAACCGGCTTCCCGATGCTATCGACATACGCACGCAGATCACGAGCAAACGTCTGCGCGACCTGACAGTCAACAACGATGATGCTATTTGCGGTTTCGATAATGTGAGACGTAACGAGAATACCCTGCTCCGGGGCCATATAAGTGTGCAGCGTCACCGGGCCGCGTGTAACACGAACCACAGTACCCAGCGTGGCGGCCTGTGCAGCCACAGCGCGTACACCGTTCAGGCCAGCCACGCGCTGCATGCCACCGCCCATCACGGCTGCACTGCCGCCCACAGCCATCAGCTTCATAAAGTCACGTCGTGCGAAGTGTGTCATCAGGTAGGTCTCCTATTGTGCTGAACATGAAAGTATTGTTTACTGACGTACACAGAGTAATCGTTACTGGCACACAGTAAAATACGCACCATCAGGTAACCCGGTTACCCGCAGGTAACCATTGTTGCTGTACCCGAACACACAATTATTCAGAGGAAAATTCCACATGGCCCGACGCATAGACCCGAAAACCGGCTATCCGATTGATGTTCTGAATCCCCACTGCCCATCTCATCACACGCTGGGCCTGCTGGCCGATAAGTGGGCTATGTGCGTAATCATCACACTTAATCGAAAAGGACGGCTACGCACCAGCCAGCTCAAGCGTGCGCTCGGCGTCTCCAGCAAAGTGCTGACGCAAACGCTGCGCAAACTGGAACGCTGTGGCATCATTGTGCGTGAAACATACGACGAAATGCCCCCCCGTGTGGAATATGATCTGACCGACCTTGGAATAACG
>JBCCQC010000077.1:0-11067 GCA_039024535.1 Chloroflexota bacterium | reverse complement strand
TGCCTCCGATGAGACAGTACCCGCTGATACTGAAACCCGCAAAACCCTCTCCGAAGTGGTGAAGGCCGCCATAGAGAAACCCTCCGTGTTGATCGTAGAAGACACCGAAGAACTCGCCGAGGTCATCCAGGCCACGCTGGAGAACAAAGGCATGGCGGTGCGCTGGGTTTCGCACGGTAGCCGTGGCATTAACCAGATCAAGAAAGACGCGCCAGACGTTCTACTGCTGGACATTGGCCTGCCGGATATGACCGGCTGGAAGATGCTGGAAGAACTGCGCGAGTGGAAAAACGACCCGAACCAACTGCCGACCGTGATCGTTATCACCGCCTACGGCGACCCGGCCAACCGCTTGATTGGTAAGTTGCAGGGCATTCACAGCTACCTCATCAAGCCCTTCACCGCGACTGAAGTCGAAAAAGTTGTTGAGAAGGCACTCGCCAGCATAAAATGATGCGCCATCTGAAATTAAAATCCAGAGCAGTGTTGTTTGCAGCACTGCTCTTTTTCGTTCTCATCATGGTTATCGGCGCGGTGGCGCTCTCTCCAGGTGGCGGCCTGTTGGCTCCCGCTGTTATCCCCACCATCAGCCCGCAGGGGCACAACGTCGCTATTGCCAGCAACCAGCGGCAGAACCGCCCGGTGCAGGCACTATATCACGTGGAGGCACTGGCGGCGCGTGCGGGCTGGACGGCAGACCTGCACCGCGAGGCCGGGGATCTGTGGGAGCGCATCGGCGACCCGGAAAAGGCGCTGTTCCACCGCTTGCAGGCCACTAGCCAGTACAACGATGCACTGTTGTGGCGCCAGATTGCAGAAACTTATGTGGATCGCCGTGAGTGGGGTCATGCCGCAGACAGCATGGCACGCATTCTGGAAGCTGAACCGCAGAATACATGGGCTAGCTTCCATCTTGGGATGCTGCGGGCACCGTTCCGGCCAGCAGAGGCCGAGGAGTACCTGCGGCAGGCTGCCCTTGACCCGCTGTACAACCGCGCTGCGCGGGCCGTCCGTGTGACAATTATTGAAGCCCGCGAGGACGCCACGATAGACGAGGCACGTTTGCCCATGCTGGTGGGCCTCACGATGACCGAGCATGACCTGTGGCCCTATGCTGAACTCGCATTTGACCACGCGAATACGCTGGCAGCAGCCATCAGCGAAGAACCATTTGCAGAGGCACTGGCTTACCGGGGGCTGGCACAGGACAGGCAGGGCGTGGATGGCCTCGATAGCATGGTGGCCGCTGTACAGGCAGACCCGAACAACGCGCAGATTCGTTACCTGCTGGCACTGCACTTCCGCTATACAGAAAATTACGATGCCAGCGTGAACGCAATGGTGCAGGCCGTGCAGCTTGCGCCAGAAAACCCCGCGCTCTACGCCGAACTGGGCACGGCCTACCGCCTGGCGGGTGACCTGGAACAGGCCGAAGCGTGGTTGCAGGCGGCGGTGGCTACCAGCAACAGCGCCCCGGAATATGTGCGGCTGCTGGGCCTGTTTTATGCAGACGAAGCCCTGAATATGGGCTACAACGGCGTGACCGCCCTCGATGAAACGCTCACCATGCTGCCCGATGACCCGGATGTGCTGGCAGGGCTGGGGTGGGCACAGTTCAGCACGGGCAACCGCGAACTGGGGCGGTCACAGGTGGATCAGGCACTGGAGATTGTCCCGGACAACCCGCGTGCCATGTACTACAAAGCCCGCATTATTCTGTTCGATGGCGTAAACACCGATGTGGCCGTGCGCCTGCTGGAGGACGTGGCCGCCACAGACAACGACTTTACCATCGAGGCGCAGCGCCTGCTGGCATCCCTGTGATTTCCGCACATTTTTACAGCGTTATGCAGGTCTTCTGCGAATTTTCTGGTACGCTGGTTATATAATTATTTCAGGTGAGATTGCGACACGGGGGGCTGCTCTGTCCAGACTATTGTTACACATACCCATTGATGCACATCACCCCCTGCTGCGGCTGGGGGTTCGGGGCCGCCGCTGGTGCCAACGCGGGCATCACCTGGTGCGCTACAGCATTGAAGTGGTGGCATGGACGGTGCTGGTGCTCACGCTGGCGTGGGCGGTGATGGTGGTGATGCGCTATGCTGCTATGGTGATAAACAATCCAGAAGCCGCCAATTACCGCATCTGGCACCTGACCGAAGATATTCTGTTCACGGTGTTGTGGTCTGGCGCCGTGAGCATTGGCCTCAGTTACCTGCTGGATTTCATTATCATGGCATTCACCGTGAACAGCATCAGCGGGGAACGCACCGCCCACCGCTGGGACTTGCTACAACTGACGCCGCTTTCCGGGCAGTCCATCGTAGAGGCGCTGTACAGTGTAAACCAGTTGCGCGTGTGGCGGATGACGATGATTGTAGTGGGCACGCGGATAGCGATTCTGATAGCGCTGCTGCTGTACCCGCTGATTATCATGCCCATTTTTGAAGGCGAAAACCTCTTCTATATGCTCGGTGATTTCTGGTATGACCCGGTCTATAACACCTACATCGGGCTATGGATGCTGTTGAGCGCGTTTGTGTTTGTGGTAGAACCGTTGTGGCGTTTGCGGGCAACCACAGCACTCGCAATGGCGATTTCTGCACAGTTCGGGCGGCTGGTGATTGCGATGTCGGTGGCGTTTCTGTCGATGGTGGGCATCTGGGTCACGATGATTGGTGTGGCCGGTGCGCTGGTCTGGGGGGTGATCTGGTTTGCGAACTGGCTTTATGACCAGATCGGCTACTCAGCCTCCGATGATATTGTGGTGGCGGTGGCGGCACTGGCCGGGTTCGTGCTCATTGCCGGGGCCATCTACGGGATGTTCTGGCTATTGCGCTGGATCGGCCTGCGCTGGACAGTGCGCAAATCGCTATCATATCGGGAGCCGTGGGTGAGGCCGTCGCACCCTTACCGTAACCCGTGGTGGAACGCGCTGCGCTGGTGGCTGCCACATGGCGCGGCATGGGAACAAAGCCCACTGTTTAATGTCAAAGTGCGGCAGGTGCCGTGGTGGAACGGCATCCGCAGCCCACGCCACCACTTTAACTATGCCGCATTGTGGGCGTTTATGGTCGTGCTGCTGCTGTATGCCGGTGGCCTGCTGCTGGGGAGCCACTTCCTGCGCGACAGCAGCCAGAGTTTTGCCGGGTGGCGGCTGGTGGGCTGGGGCTGGTGGGGTATTGGCTATGCGGCCATTGGTGTGCTGCTGGTTCTGGTGATCCTCGATATTTTCACGTCGCTGTTTGCCGCGCAAAGTGTGCAGCGCATTCGGGTGTCACTGGATGATGATCTGCTGCGGCTCACCTTCCTCACCACCGGGCAGATTGTAGAAGCGTACCGGGCGCTGGCACGGATCCGCATCTGGACGTTTACCTCGGTCATGATCGGGGCGGGTATGGGGCTGGTGCTGCTGGCGCCTGTGAACGCGCTGAATGTATGGGCAGCAGAAGGAACGGCAGATTTTTGTGCGCCTGGCTTATTTTACGGTCTGCTCAGTTATACCAGCGTCAACCGCGTGGTTTTTGACGGCATGTCACCATCAGCAGCGCAGATATCGGAAACAGTGTTGACGGGCCAGCAGTGCTTTGAACTCTATCGGCAGGTCATCTTCGAGTACGTGCCCGCCCTTATCGCTATCCTGCTGGCCGTAATTATCGTCCCTATTGCGAAGACGCGGCTGGTCGTGGCGCTCACGCTGGCAATTGTGACGCGGTTCAACGGGGCTGTGCGAGAACTGCTGCGGGCCGCAATGCTGCTGGTATTGCTGGCGGTGCAATGCTGGCTGGCGTGGGTCGTTTACGATTGGGGGCCGCCGGAATGGGGCAGTGTGCTGGGTACGGTATTGCTGCTGATGCTGCTGGGTTATGCTGTGGAGCGCGGTGCGCTGGCGCTCACACAGTATTTTATCTGGCGCGAACGGATCGACCGCCATGCGCATATATAACTTTTTTACGTCCCTGTTGCCAGACAGCCGTGTTGATATAAGTAACCCGCTGTATCACTATGGCAGCCGACGGCACAGGGGTAGCTATAATCCAGCACACCCGTTGCGGTCGCTGGGGGCCATGCTGTTGTGGACGGTGAGCATCCCCGCCGGGATGGGTATCATCATGATACTGCTGGCATCGGTCACGCTGCTGCTACCGGAGTACGGTTACAGCCGTCCACGGTCGCTGCTCAACGACGTGAACGATTATCTATCGGTGGTGTTCATCGGTACAGCAGTGGCCTCGCTCATCATGGATTTTGTGGTGCTGGGGGTCACGCTGTACCGGCTGATCGCCAGACGGACAAAAGAAATCGGGGATCTGCTGCACATGACGCCGCTAACTGCCTATGACGTGACGATGGCCCAGTATGCGCTGGCACGGCTGGCAACATGGCGCTTTGCTGTGCAACTGGCCGGGGTGCGCATCGCCATCCTGATGATTTACCTGTTTGTGGGGGCGGTGTGGCACCCACTGCTGCTACGGGAAAGCGTGCGGCAGGGGTTTCGCCTGTCTGTTAACCCGGTGGATGCTGCGTTGCAGGTCGGGTTCATCGGCACATTATTCGTCGTCATGATTGTGGAACCGTTCTGGCGTTACCGGATGATTACTGCGCTGGGCGTGACAATCGCCGTGCGGTTCCGGACATTGTTCGGGGCACTGGCCGGGGGCGCGGCGGTGCTACTGCTGCTGGTGACGCTGCCCCAGTTGATGTTTGTGCCGCCGGTGTTCGAGTGGCTGACGTTCGTATCATCTGATTTTGCGGCGGTCGTCGGGTTAACGGGCAGCGCGTGGTTTGTATTTGGCTGGTATGCCTCGATAGAGCGCGTGGCGCTGTTCCGGGCACAGCAGGTCATGTTCAGAGAGGGACGAGATTAACCCATGCAACTATTCAGGCACGTAAGTCCGTTCAATACATTTGATGCTACCCACCCGCTGTTGTCCTACCTCATCCGCGATGTGCGCGGTGGCCGCACCCCCGCAGGGCTGGAACGCTACTCGCAGCAGGCGCTGTGGGTACTGGGGGTGCTCATGTTTGGCGGGTTGGCGCTGGTTATTGGCATCTATGAACCGGTCTACCCCGACGATTACTATCGCTACCAGGCCGGGTTAATCTACACAATTGCTGCCGTCGGGGTGAGTATGGTGACGTTTGTAATTGCTGACCTCGTAACGCTGTTTTATGTGGCGCACGCCGTCCGTGCAGAGATAAACCGCGAACTCAGGTTCGAACTGCTGCGTACCACCACCGTAAACCCGGAGGACTACATTGCGTCCCGGCTGGCACTGGGGCAGGTACGGGCATGGCGGGTATATGTGGTGTTCATCGGGTTGCGCTGGCTGGCTGTGGTGATGGCAATCCTGATGGCACTGTGGGGGCTGGTGCTGCTGCTTATTGTACAGGCATTCACACTGGCCGACCTGCTACAACCGACAGTTATTTTCTTCATTGCGTTTTTTACGCTGGCCGTGGTGATCTTCCTTGTGATGCTGCTGTGGGAACCGTTCTGGCGCTTTCGGATGTTGACCACACTGGCCGGGTCGCTGGCAACGCGCTTTCGAAACGGCTTTGTGATGTGGTTGCTGCTGGCCGGGGCCTACCTGCTGGTGGTGGGGTTACAGGGGATGCTTGCCAGTGGGGTGACGACACTGGGCGTGGCGGGCTATCAGGGTACAGAAGATCTACTGTATCGGTTCAGTGACTTCCGCACGGATTACGTGTCACAGTTTGCGCTGGTGGCCGGTACGGTGCCCTATGCGGTGATGCCGCTGGTGGTGTGGTTCGCGCAGCGGACGTTTACACGATGGCGGTTGAATGTGGCAGAGCGGTTTATCTTCATGCGGCGCGGGGATGATCGCTGATGCCGGGGTTACTGCCGCCGTTCCTGCGCGGCGATGTAGAACCCCACTGGCTGTATGCGCGGTGGGTGCGGGGTGTGCCGTGGGCCAGGACGATAGACCGCTTTAAGTCCTACAGCATATATGTCACCGTGATAACCATGGTGATCGTGGTCGGTGGGGGTATTACCGCTTATAACTCCGGTGCTGAAGAAGCCACCGCCATTATCATTCTGGGCGTGGCCGGGTTTGCCTTCATTATCGTGGACTTCGCCTCGGTACTGTTCGGCATCGCCACCGCACGAGAGCATATCAGCAAGTTCGATCTGCTGCGTATGTCACCCCTTCCACCGGAGCTACTGACGAAAACACTCTATCAGGTCGCGCAAACACGGTCATGGCGCGTGCTGGTGGTGATGCAGGCCATACGCTTCAGCGTGATTGTGATCTCTGTAATATTTTCATACAGGCTGGGTGGGTTGATTGTATTCTTGCTGGCTGGCATTGTTTTCGTATTTGCTCTGTGGGAACCTGTATGGCGGATACAGCTTACTACGGCTATCGGGGTGATGGCAGGGGTTGCGGTAGATGGCGTGACTTCACAGTGGGGGATGGGTTTCGGTTTGCTCATGTTGCTCTGGGTGGCGCAGGGAATTGTGGGTTTGATACCGTTTGCCATGATATTTTTACCTGGGTTCGATGGTACTGGCGTTAATGTTTTCTTCTTCTGGGTGTGGTTTGCGGGAACCCCTCCCCTGATGGCATGGGGCATTCGCTATGCACAGCGCCGCATCTGCCACTATTGCCTCGCCCGCACGTCCCGGCACATACTGGAACCGGCGAGTTAGCACCGCATGGAGGACAGGCCAATGCGTACAATGGCACAACGCCGCCGCAAAGCCCCGTTTACGTGGTCATGGGCATGGCTGACGAACTGGCTGCATTATAAAACGCCCTACGACGGCGATTTTGTGCGTGACCCCCTGTTTGCAACATTTGCGCGGCGCGTCCCGTGGATGCAAACGCCCGTGCAGATGCGCCGCTTTCACCGTAACGCGCTGCTGTGGGGCACGGGCAGTACGGCGCTGCTGCTGGCGTTGTTCAGCCTGCTGATGATAGCGGCTGGCGAACCGGTCATCGTGTTATCTGTGTTGTTGTTTGCGATGGGCATCAGTGTGCTGGCCGGTTTCATCGTGGATTTTTTCTGTTTGTATTATGCCGTAGCACAGGTGCGCTTCGTCCGCCGCGAGCAAATTGCCGATTTACTGCGCATTTCCGCTATTTTTCCGAGCTGGCTGGTGGAGTCGCGGTTTTACCTGGCGCGGCTGTACGCATGGCGGGCACTATACATCCTGCTGGCGACCCGCTTTGCAATCATGGGCCTGTTTGTCATCTGCGCCGTGGTCATGGTGGTGGCGGCAGCCTTCTCCGGAGATTTCACACGCTATGATATGGGTGGAGTGGCCGGTTACACGCTCGGCCTGACGGTGTTTACCGGGCGCTTTTTGCTGCGCGAACCCTACTGGCGCTATGTGGCGATGGTGCGCATTGGCACGGCGGTGGCCGTCTACCGGGAGACGTTATTGGGCACATGGGGCTGGATACTGATGCGGCTGGGGGGCTTCTGGCTGTTACAGGGCACGTTTGCGATGGGCTGGTGGTTCGTGAGCATACTGATGTATGCGCTGGGCGCGGCACAGTGGTATGGCGTGCGCGTGCTTGGCCCCTTCCCCGGCGATTTTCTCATCGGGTTTGTGCTCAGCCTGGCCGTGAGCAGCATCCCGACGGTGTATCTGCTGGTGTTCAAGTCATCGCAGATGGAATTTATCAACGATCTTGGCTTCCATGCGCAGCGGGTGTTCGGCCATGTGGACTGAGCGTTTACTGCTGCTGTTCCGCTTTCCCACACCCTATGACGGCGACCACATCCACGACCCGCTGTTCAAATATGAGGCGCGGCAGGCCGCGATGGTTGGTTCCCCGGCGGCACTACAGAAGTTCAACCGGCAGTTTTTGCTATTGCTGGGCGGCGGATCACTGGTGCTGCTGCCGCTGTTTCTGTATCTGGTGGCACCGCCTATCTTTGACTACACCGACTTTGTGCCGATGCTCATACTGGTATCGCTCATTGCGTGGGCACTCGGCCTGCTGTTCGATGAACTGCATATGTACTTTGCCGCCAACAGCATGGTCACGCTGAAAACAAACGGCTCGCTGGATTTTATCCGCGCCACGCCCCTCAGTCCGCAGCGTTTACTGGTCATTCGCTATCAGATTGCGCTGCTGCATACGTGGCGTGTGTTCTGGGTTTCGGTAATTGTGCGCTATGTACTGATGCTGTTGTGGCTCCCGCTGGTGGCCTACAGCATTTTCATGGCCGCACGCCGCCTCCCGTTAGAACCGCTGACGGCGGTTTTCTGGCTGACGGCGATCATCGTCGGGTATGCCGGGGTTAGCTATATTGCCATCCGGGAACCGCTATGGCGCTGGCGCATCATGACCTCCATTGGCCTGCGTGCCGCCATAGAGCATTCCGCGCAGGGCGCTGTTATCGTGAAGGCTGTGCTCTATCAGGTTGGGTTCGCGCTGGTGCGCTATGTGCTTATATCACTGGGGGCGTATGGCGTATTTATCGGGGCTACGATGCTGTATGCACTGGGTATCTGGATGACAGAGGCCATGTTTGTAGTGAATGCCGGGTTGTTCTCTGTGATATTCATCGTGCCCCTGACGGTGGTAGGGGTGCTGCTGCCCGTGTGGATTTATCGCTTTGTGGTTGTGCTCAACCGTGACTGGCATAGTGGCAGCATGGACAGTATCCGGCACATCCGCATCAATGAACTGCTTGGCCGCGATGCGTGAACAGCCTGCCATGCTACTAACCCGTCTGCGCGATCTATTACGCTACCCTACACCCTATGAGAGTGAACACAGAAGTGACCCACTTTTTGCTGTGCCTGCTGGTCGTGTACCCTTACTTGCATCACCAGCGCAATTGAAATCCTCTAACATCGGCTGTCTGCTATGGCTGGGGGGTATATTGCTTGTGGTGTGGCCAGTAGGTCTCTGGTTCGGGCAGGCTCCACCGCCCACACATCCGGGTTACTTGAGGATGTTAGTTTACTCAACAGTGACAGTCTGGTTGCTGGGATTCGTGGGTGATGTGATCTGCGCTGTTCTCGCAGCGAACAGCCTGCGAGATCTTAAAGACAGCGATCAGTTCGATCTGATTCGCTTATCTGCGGTAACGCCGCTGCGATTGTCGATTGCCAGCTATCATGTAGCTTTGCTGCGTACATGGATTGTTATGTGGGTTATGTTGATCTTCAGGTGGGCCAACCTCATCCTATGGGCACTGTTGATTGCGCTGTTTCCATTTTTCTACATCAATCCATCAATACCTGATCTGTCTGCTTATGAATTTCTATATGGGCTGCTTTGTGTCCTTGTTGTCTACATTACGCTGGGCTATGTATTCATCCGGGAACCCTACTGGCGCTGGCGTATTATGGTCGCCATTGGAATGCAGCAGGCAGTGAGATATTCTAGCCAGCCAGCAGCGGTATTCTGGTCGGTGGTGGTGGTTATTGGCTTCTGGATCATTCGAATTTTCGTGGGGATAAGTATCGCCGCTTTTTTTATGGTATTCATCGGTTTTTCAATAGGTTCGCTTGGATTCCTCTTGCTCGAATTTATGTCGGTAAACGGTCTTTTTACAGCGGTTGCGGTCAGCGCTTTTTTACTGGTCACATTTGTTTCAGTCACATTTGTTTCAGCCACATTTGCATGGGCCTATCGGTCGCTGGTGCTGGATCGCACTGACCCGTATGAGATTGGTGTGACTGAGAAACTTCACGTAAAGCTCAAAAGTCTGCTGGAACCGGAAGACTGACCGCACGTTTACGCCCCCATGTGCCCGTGATAGAATGCGCCGCGAAATTTAAAACGAACACTGAGAGCCACCATGCGCCGTTACCTGCTGCTGATTCTGTCGATTGTGTTTTTGCTGTTTGTACTGCTGCTGCGCCGCAACGAGGACGGCCTGCGCTACGTGGTGCCGAACCGTCCTGCTGCCGTACTCTATGCCACCACGTTCGATGATAGCATGTTCGGCGCGGACTGGTCACAGCAGGATCGCACGGGCGGCACGGTAGAAGTAGCCGATGATGCGCTCAGCCTGACCTTCGCGGAAGTGGTGCCACGCCGGGAGCGTTTGCGCTCGACCACAACCTATCTATTCAGCGACTTTGACTACTCTGTAGATGCCGCCGCCACCGCCGGCCCACTGAACAACAGCTACGGCGTGGTGTTCCGGCAGTTTGACGAGCAGACGTACTATCTATTCATGGTCAGCAGCGACGGGTTTTACTCGGTGTGGCGGGAACTGCCGCAGGGTTTTATTGCTCTCAGTACGTGGATACCCTCCGAGGCTATCAATCAGGGCGTGGACGGCGAAACCAATCGGCTGCGCGTAACGGCACAGGGCGATACCTTCCGATTCTACGTCAATAATGAGCCACTGCTGCTGTGCATCCCCGATGACCCCGACGGCGAAAGCACCTATACTACAGAATGCATCGGCGGCACCATGCAGGAAACGCTCACCGACGATAACATCCCCGTAGGGGGGCTGGGCGTGGCGATTGAAACCATCATTGACGGGGGTATGGCCGCGCAGTTTGATAACGCCGTGGTCGTGGGCGTGCCGGAGCCGTAGTGACTCATGCAGAACCCTCACATTCAATCACCGGGGCGCTGTGCTATAATGACGGGTGGTAGTCGGTGTTTTTGAACACACACAGAAGGGAAACCCCGATGACAGATGTACGAGATGAGATGAACGTAGCACTCAAGCAGGCGATGAAGGACAAAAACACTGTCGCCCGCAACACCATCCGCATGACGATCAGCGCCTTCAAGCAGGTAGAAATTGACGAGCAGAAGGAACTGACCGCCGACGAAGCGATGGACATCCTGCTTAAAGAAGTGAAAAAGCGCCGCGATACCATCACCGAACTGAAGGACGCCGGACGCGACGAAATGCTGGCCGAAGAAGTAGAACAGCTTGCTGTCATCGAGCAGTTTTTACCACAGCAGATGAGCCGCGATGAAATTGCCGTCATTGTGAAAGAGGTCATCGAACAGACCGGCGCATCATCCCCGAAGGAAATGGGTAAAGTGATGGGCGCACTGATGCCGCGCGTAAAAGGCAAAGCTGACGGAAAGCTGGTAAACG
>JBCCQC010000076.1:0-11139 GCA_039024535.1 Chloroflexota bacterium | reverse complement strand
CAGGCAAAGTGTACTGGGTAGAAGTTGGCGCGGGTGCCATCAGGCGAGCAAATCTGGATGGAACTGGTATTGAAACTGTCAGAACAGGATTGATTGGCCTCGCGGGCATTCAACTGGTGGGTAGTACGGTCACTCCTCCTGCCACCTCAGATTCCGATATGACAGATAATGATGACACACAGGAAGCAGCAGCTATTCCCCTGTGCAATACAATCGACAGTGACATTACCGATGTGGTACGCGCGTCTGTGCCACCGAGCGTGTTTTATACAATCAACTGCCGCATCATCGCGGAAAATCGTGTGTTTATTCGTTCCAGCGCAGAGGTCGGCATTATGGATGTGCTCAACCGTGGCGTGATTCACGCCGTGGATGTGTTCAGCCCATCGGGGGAAAGTGCTGCCATGTCCACCATTTGCCTGCGTGGTATCAATGCAATTCTGTTCATTGATGCGTCAACAGCGCCGCGCACATGGTATCCACTGCCCACAACACTGTCCGGTGAATACAACTGTGTGCAAATTCCAGACGCAGGCATTGTCGTCATGGTAGAGAACTAGCGCGGGACAGTTGCATACAGGTGACACTGAATCCAATCGTAATGACGTTAGACATCCTCGCGGTTGCGCGGTAACATCCTTCAAATTTGCAGCCAGCAAGGAGAGATGTTATGCAACCGCGCAAACCCTGGCACCAGGTCGCCACACAGCTTGTAGACGTGGCAATGGGCCGCACCCCCGCCGATCTCGTCATCTGTAACGGGCAGTGGGTCAACGTCCACACCCGCGAAGTCATCCCGAACACCGACATCGCCATGAAAGCCGGGCGCATCGCCTGCATCGTGGAGGACGCCGCCTACTGTATCGGCGACGACACCACCGTGATTGACGCCGAAGGGCGCTACATGGTACCCGGCCTCACAGACGCCCACATGCACGTAGAAAGCAGCATGTGTACCGTCACGGAATACGTTCGGGCCGTGCTACCACACGGCACCACCGCTATCTTTGCCGACCCACACGAAATTGCCAACGTCTTCGGTCTGGACGGCGTAAAACTCATGGTAGACGAAGCCGCCACCATGCCCATCAACGCCTATGTGCAGATGCCCTCCTGTGTGCCCTCTGCGCCGGGCTTGGAAACACCCGGTGCGCACATCTCCCCGCAGGACGTGGCCGAAGCAATGACATGGCCGGGCATCATCGGCCTCGGCGAGATGATGAACTTCCCCGGCGTCTTCAACAATGACCCGAACATGCACGCAGAAATGGCCGAAACGATGAAGGCCCGCAAGACCATAGGCGGGCACTACGCCAGCTTCGACCTTGGCAAACCCTTCCATGCGTACATGGCCGGTGGCCCCGCCGACGACCACGAAACCACCCGCGAAATCGACGGCATAGAACGGGCACGGCGCGGCATGAAAAACATGATGCGTCTGGGCAGTGCATGGTACGATGTAGAAGCACAGATCACAGCGATAACCGAAAAGGGCCTCGACCCGCGCAACTACATCCTCTGCACAGACGACGTACACGCCGGGACGCTGGTAGAAGACGGGCACATGGACAGAGTACTGAAGCACGCCGTAGAACTGGGCTGCGACCCGGTGCTGGCAATCCAGATGATGACGCTGAACACGGCACAGCACTTCGGGGTAGACCGTGACCTGGGCAGCCTGGCACCGGGGCGCTACGCAGATGTAGTGCTGACCGAAAGCCTGGAAAACTTCGCCGCACAGGTGGTCATCGCAAACGGTGAACTGGTGGCGCAGAACGGCCAGCTAACGATAGACATGCCGCCCTACGAACACGACGCACGCTTCAAGCAGTCAATCAACATGGGGCGTGAGCTAACGGCTGCGGACTTTAAAGTAGACGCAAACGGCGCTGCCGATGGCGCAACCGTGACGGTGAACGTCATCGGGGTGATAGAGAACCAGGCCCCCACAAAGGCACTGACGGCGCGGCTAGGCGTGCAGGGCGGGGAAGTGCAGCCGGACACGGCCAACGACGTGCTGAGGATTGCGCTGGTGGAGCGGCACAACGGCACGGGCGAGGTTATAAATGGGTTTGTGAGTGGCTTTGGTTTTACCGGGCAGATGGCGATGGCGTCTACGGTGGCGCACGATAGCCACCATATGATTGTGGTGGGCACGAGCGAAACCGATATGGCTGCTGCCGCCAACATGCTGCAAGAAGTGGGCGGCGGCGTGGTGGTGATGCGCGAGGGCGCGGTGCTGGCGCTGGTGGAACTGCCCATCGCCGGGTTGATGAGCAATGAGCGGGCGGAAGTGGTTGCGGAGAAATCCGCGAAGATGGGGCAGGCGATGGTGGACTGCGGCTGTACGCTGAATAATGCTTACATGCAGTTGAGCCTGCTGGCGCTGGTGGTCATCCCGGAGCTGCGCATCAGTGATATGGGGCTGGTGGATGTGACGCGGTTTGCGCACGTGCCCGTTGTGGCCGATGCCTGATGGGTGGCGGCGGTGGTGCTATTTTCATGGTTTACCGCCGCTGTTTTACGTGTTTTTGAGGCGGGCAGCGGCTGCTGGCGATTGTTGTGTGGCGGGAAGGGTGGTTTTTCCCGCCGATAGTTTGTTGTAGGGGACGAGGCATGGCCTCATAGGGATGTGGTTAAGGATTAAAGGTGAAAATTTCACCCGGAAATCCAACTAAACCCCACGGACAGAGCAGGCTCTGTCCCTACGTACAGCGGTTTTGAGAAGGATTAACGCTAAACCTGATGTACATGAGGCATGGCCTGCGCCCGTACTGGTGTGCTGTTGAGCGCCCGACGGCGGTTTTTTGACGCGGAGCCGCAGGGATTTTTAACGCGAAGCCGCAATGGCGTGAAGCGTCGCTACGTGCAGGGCACAGCGTGCTGTTAGCCATGTACAATAGCGTGGTCAGGTTGTTATTTGCGGCGGACGGCCAGAAGGCCGTCCCTACAAAGCTATTTTGAACCGTAGGGATGCGCAGAAGCGTGCCCGCCTAACAAAAGA
Organism: Chloroflexota bacterium; assembly: GCA_039024535.1. Classification (GTDB taxonomy): domain Bacteria; phylum Chloroflexota; class Anaerolineae; order Aggregatilineales; family Phototrophicaceae; genus DAOTTY01. Next base: position 8,135 of record JBCCQC010000076.1, on the reverse strand, counting down.
CATGCCATCACATTATGTTGCACGCTTACCGGTACGCTGTGCCCCGGTTGTGCGTTTAATTATTCGATCGTCAGGTGCTACGTCCTTAAGGATGTGTACAGTTTAGCATGATTCGGTGTCGTCGTGGTGAGCGTATGCACGTGCATGTGTTCAGTATGCTGTGGTGTGGGCACAAAAAATGCGGTATGTGCAAATATGATGGGATTTTCTGAGATTTGCGTGTATTTTCGGAAATCCGATAGTTTTGACGGCGTTCTGGCGGTGGATGAACGGGTTCTGGCGGGAATGGGACGGTTAAGATGTTGAACCTGTGTGTGAATCTGGCAGATGTTATGCAGAGTATGTTTCAATTTTGATATTCCGGTAAATTGATAACAGCTAGCTGTAATTTTGTGGTACAATACGGAAGTCGTGTTCGGATGAGTGAGATCAAAGTAAAAATTCGGGAAGTCATCGAAGCCTATCAGGAGACATTCCCACCGGAGGAGCGCCCCACGCAGTTGCAGATTGCTGTGGGTGCGGGCATTAGCCCAACGACGCTATCCAGCTACATGACGGGCAAGGTCAAGCGTACGGAACTGGCTGTGGTGGCGAAGTTGTGCAAGTATCTCGGCATCCGGGACATGAACGACCTGTTTGAATACGTTGACGATGAGGAGGAGGAACCGAACAACGAATGATGAAAAAACTGTACTTACTGGCCGGGTTGGTGCTGGGGGCGCTGTTTGTGTGGGCGTTGACGCACCGGCAGCGGAAGATTGCTGTGCTGTGGGATCAACAGCAGCAGGATATGGTCAATGTTGGCAACCGCTGGGAGATGGAATCTGCGATGGAAGAAGCCATCACCGGGAAGCGTGCCACCCGTTACGAGGACGTGAAGGACGAACTCGCGCAATATGAAAACCATGATCGGAACAGAGAGGATTAGAAATTTATGGATGATCGGTTGCGTTTTGAGAAGCAGATCAAGAAGCTGAAGAAGCAGGTAGGTGAGGTCTACGGTGCGGCACAGGATCCGTATCTTAAGCGACGGCTCGGTGACATCTACGGTATGATGAAAGACCTTGAAGCTGAGGTTACGTTTTATGTGGAAGATATGAACCAGATGTACCTGCGCAACAGCGCGTTCCCCGGTGATTTGATTGGCTGGCTGGACGATGATTTTACGGTTGATGAGGAGGACGAAGACGAAAAAGACGACGATGACACGAATGCATAGTTAAAAGGTGTATCGTGTGGCTTTCCTTTGGTGAGGCCAGAGCCACACGATACCCTCAAGTTCTATGGTTTATTGTATATCGCATGGATGCCCCGTAAAGGGGTTATTGGCGTTGGATGTAGTGGATGGTGAATGCGACAGCGGCAAATGTGAGGATCAGCGGGAGGGCCAGCGGCAGGATGATTTCCAGCAGGACGCGCACGCCAATGCTGAGTGGGGCGGCGAGTGGTACGAACAGGGTGAGGTAGTAGAAGATCATGAATGATAGTGTGCTGACGACGGTTACGGCGCGGGTGGGCAGGGCGCTGCCCAGCGCAACGGCGAGGGCACTGAACATGAAGGGTTCCAGCAGGGCACGCAGCGGCAGGCTGACCAGTGCGGCCAGTGTGACGATGCGCATAGCGTAGGGTGCTGTTGTGAGTGTGGCGCTATCGAGATAGTGGATGGTGAGGAAGGGTAGACTGAAGAAGGACAGGCCGAGCACGACGAGGTCGATGTCTTCCATGCGGTGCCACACGCTGGCGGCAATTTTGCCGAGGATGACCTGGGAGAAGGGAATGGGCGTTACGCGCAGCAGATCCATGGTGTAGTTGAGGTTGGCGCTGGTGATGGAGGTTGCGGCGTTGTTTACGACGGAGATGAGCACGCGCCCATAGATAAATAGCAGCACCGGCATCATGACCACGGCCAGCATCGCTACTGGCAGGGTGAGCGTCATGAGAACCGTTACTGGCACCAGCAGCAGTAAAATCGCCTGCGTGGCGAGCAATTTGCTGATGAGGTTCAGGTCTGGTAGCAGGCGCTTCCAGAAAATGCCCAGTTCACGGCGGACGACGGGGTTTGAGCGGCGTGCCCACGCTGGCAGGCTGGCGTCAATTTCGACATCGCGCTGGGTGACGATATAGGTGATGGTCTCTTTGCCTGCGTGCTGCATGGTGGCGACCTTTAAAATATTTTTTAACGGGCACATCAGTATAGCACAGCGCCAGACTGCCAGACTACCCCGCCGGGACAGGTGAAAGGGGGGTGTTTATTGCGCTACTTTATGGATGTGTAGCTGCTGAACAGCGGTTGTTTTGGCTGGTCGTTGGTGCCTACCAGCCCGTAGCCGTTGTCCATTGTGTCTGACCATGCGTACCAGATTGCGGTGGCGACTTTATCTGGCTGTGTTTGCTGGATGTGGCGTAAAAAGCTGCTGGCATAGGCGTTGATGTCCCCGGCGGGTTCGCCACGTGCGTTGAGCACGCCCCATTCGGTAATCCATACGCGCTTGCCGGGTAGCACGTTGTAGAAGGCAGTGATTGAGTCGTCGATGCTGCCGAAGATGGCGTATTTCGAGGTTACATCGGGGCCGCGCCCGTAGGGATGGAAGGCGATACCGTCCGGGCGGACGCTGGCGGGCATGTTGTTCAGTGTGGTGCGGGCGTAGTTGGAGCCGTTGAATGGCCCGCTGTTGTGGCCGCCGGTGAGAATGGGTGTGGTGGCGTCTACCGAGCGGATGGCCTGGATAGCGCTGGAGAGGATGCCGCCGTAGTCTGCTGGTGGGATGGGGACGGATGCGCGGGCATTGGGGCCGGCGTCCTGTTCGTTCCAGATCTGGTGGGCGGCGATTTGCCCCCGGTGGCGCTGTGCAATTTGCCGGACGAAATCGGAAAAGAGGCTGGAAAGTTCGCGCCAGCGCGAGGGGTTCATCTGCGGCCACACAAACCCGGCACCTTCGCCGTAGGTCTGGTGGGTGTAGACGATCATGACTTTTTTACCGGCGCGGTTCAGGGCGTCGATGTAGGGGGCGTAGACTTCATAGGCTTTGTTCAAATCCTGGTTGCCGGTTTCCATGCTTACTTTGTAGGGCAGGCGTACCCATGTCATCTGACCGAGGCGGGATGGGTCTGGCCTGCCGAGCCGGTTGAGTACATCGAGGTTCATTCCGTTGATGTCAACGTCTGGCAGGACGCTGTATGGCGAGCGGGCCTGTAACAGCCATGCTGCGCCGAAGCCGGTGACGCCGCTTGCGGTGTCTACACTCAGCCATCTGTTATCGGTAGAGGTTGTGTTCAGTTTGCGGATGGCTATCCCCGGCAGTTCCAGTGAGTAGGCGACTTCGTCTGTGTCCATTGTGCCCACGCGGTCGAACTGGGTGCTCTGGCCGCGCCGGATGTTGAGGTTGCCGTCTGCAATGTTGTGGATGGTCATGTCGTTGACGTAGATGAGTGGCAGCGGGTCGATGGCACCGGGCAGTGGGAAAGCGGGGCCGGTCACGACACCCTGCTGCTGCACGATGACTTTGATGGCGCTCCCTTCGGCTTCGCCAATGGGCTGGCCTACATCGACGAAAGCGCCCTGTGTGACGGTGAGGTTTTGCAAATTGGTGTAGGTGAGGGTGTAGCGTTTGCCGTCGTCGGCGACGGTGCGAATCTGTACATAGCGGCCATAGTCTACGGCGCTGTTGGGCTGGTCAATGACGTTGATGACTGTGCCATCAGTCGCGGCGCGGACGGTGGTGCCGGGTTGGGTGGCGATGTCCAGCCCTTCGTTGCGGCGGTTGCCCAGATCCTGATTGAACACGCGTAGAATTTGCAGGCTGAAGCTGTCCGTCATCCAGTCCAGCGTGAAGCGGGTGAAGACGTTATCGTCGCTGCCGAAGCGGGTGTTGTTGCGTACGCGCTCATCCAGCACGGCTTTAAGCTGTGAGGGGGTGGTGGCGTCTACGATGTCTACATCAACGACGACGGGGTAGGCACGGCGGATGTGAAACAGCGGGTCGTCGTTGAACCATGTGCGCGGCGCTTTGACGGCGGAAACGACTTTGTAGCGGTTGAGGTTGTTGCCTGCGGGGGTGCGGACAATGGCGACGCGCTCAAATGCCTGGCGATAGTTTGCGGTGGCGTCGAACCACTCGCGGAAGTCCTGTGATGGCAGGACGAGGCAGTGTTCGATGCGGGCGCGGTTCGTCACCTGTGCGGTGAGTGTTTCTGTGCGGCTGGCACGTTGTGGCGCGGCTGGCAGTGCTGTGATGGGTGGCGGTGGGGCGGCAGCGGGGGTGTCTCCACCACCAAAGCCGGGGTTGTCGTGGTCGAAGTCAAAATCGTCGTCCATGTCGAAGTCATCGGACGGTGAAGCAGTGGCGCTGGCTTTTTGCCCACCGAACAGGCTGCTGAGCAGGTCAATCAGTCCCTGGAAAACGCTCACGTGGTAATCCTTTTGTGGCGGAAGTTATCCCCGCCATTGTATTGCACGCTGCGTACACTTCGCAAACAGTTCAGTGCCGGATGCGCCACCACAGCCGACGTTTGCTTTTCTCATGGCAGCTATCCCCACGATGCAGACGCAAATACACCGGCATACCTGCTCCGACGATCATCAGAGCCAGCCCCAGTACCCATAACACGCTCCCGCCAGCGCTATAGCTTACCAGCGGCAGTGCGATTAACAGCGCCAGCAGCGCCCCACCCAGTTGTGTCGTTTGATTCATCAATCAAAATCTCCAGAAATAAAAAACATCTGTTTAATCAAGCCCGTCGGTTCAGGGGTATATGGTGTCTACATCAGCCCCCTGCGATGAAAGCTACCAGCAACCATGCGCCGAGGCCCACAAACACTGTCCCGATGATAGCATAGGGCATTGCTTCTCGCATGACCTTCCCTTCCTCGCCAAGGATACCTGCTGGCCCGGTGCCGAGCACGATATTGGCCGGGGCGATGGCATTGCCGACAGCGGCTCCGGCTCCCTGTGCCGCGATAATCGTGCTTACGGGTAACCCGGCCAGTGTTGCGATGGTTTGCTGGACAGGTGCGAACAATACATTGCTGGCGGTGTTGCTGCTGGTCATAAATGCGCCCAGTACGCCCAGCGATGGCGCGACGGCGGGGTACACATTCGCCGGGACGACTGCTGCAATCCCCTGTGCCAGTACCAGCGTCTGCCCGCTGTGATCCATGATTTTGCTGAGGATGAGGAAAAACACAATTGCGAGCGACGACGGCACTGCATCTCGTACCAGATCGGTCAGGATCGGGGGTTGCTCGGCTTCGCGCTGGATAAGGCCGCGCCCGCGATACACTATATAAGTCACGATGCCGGAGAGCAGCAAAAATGACCCCGGATGTGTGAGCGGTGCAAACGGCGCGTAGGGATTTTCTGCTTCTCGCACCAGATCAAAGCCGGTGGTTACTGCCGGGAATGGCAACCCCACCCGCCAGCTACTGAGTATGCTGTTCACGGCTTCCGGGATGAGCACGACCAGCGCCGTTACCATCAATACAATGTAGGGCAGCAGTGCCGCTACAAGGCCCATTGACGGCGGGGTTTCTTCCACGGTGTCTACGTTGTGGCTTTGCATCATGTGATTGTCTTCGTAGGGGAGTGGCTCCCGGTAGCGTGACCAGCGGCTGAGTGGTATCAGGAGCGCAAACCCCACGGTTACTGCTGTGAAGTTGGAGAGCACGGTGTTATTTGCTGCCAGCAGCGTCTGGATGCCGCCGTGTGCTGTGGAAATCACAAGGATCATGGGCAGGGCATAACGCACGCCGCGCCACCGGCTATGCATCCATGCCACAGTCAAGCCCGCGAACAGGTTCGGCAGGATGAGTAGCAGGCTGATCTGAAATGCTGCCTGTGCGGTTTCGGTGGCATCCAGCGAGATGACCTGTAACGTTGCCAGCCATGCCAGTGCCAGCGTCCCCAGCATGTTGCCCCACGCATGGCCCACCAGTGGAGCCGCCACCGCAAATAACGGACGCACACCGAGTGCTACCAGCAGCGGTACGACCATCGCAATGGGCGTGCCAAACCCGGTAATCCCCTGCAAAAATGAGACAAACACCCATCCGAAGACCAGCACAAGGAATAGCTCATTGCGGCTGAACTGCATGATGCCCTGACGCAGTGCATTGAATGCCCCCGCCCGCGCCGAGATGTGATAGAGCCAGAGTGCAGGCCACACCACATACAGGATGAACACGGCATCCCACACGCCTTTTGCACTGGCAACGGTAATGGTTTGCAGTGGGGTGCGGTAGCCAATGAGGGCAGCGGCCAGTGCCACAAAGACACCCATTGCACCGGCTTCTGGCGCACTCCAGTTTAAGCCGAGCAAGAGAATCACCAGCGTGGCAATGGGCAACAGCGCCAGAATAATACGGAAGGCATCAATGGGGATCGTGTCAGTCAACGGTGAACCTCATGGTGTTTGCAGGAGAGTGCCCGGATAATAACAAACTCTGACGCGGGGAAACAAAAAAGCCACCGCGTTTGCGATGGCTTTGTGCGAGCCCGGAGAGATTCGAACTCCCGACTTCTTGTTCCGTAGACAAGCGCTCTATCCGCTGAGCTACGGGCTCACTATGCTGTACATGATACACACCCTGTTCGGGTGGGTCAAGGCTATTTCACAAAAATTCTATAAAATCCGTGTTAGATTGTCTGTCTTGTGACCTGTTGTGCTGTTTTGTGGCTTGCCGTGAACGAATATCGGGGATTCTGTGATTTCGGGCTTGCGTTTCTGTATGGGCCTGCCTATACTTCCAGAGTTGTCAGCCGCTGTAGCTCAGCTGGTAGAGCAACGCACTGAAAATGCGTGGGTCGGCGGTTCGAGTCCGCCTGGCGGCACAGTGAAGTAACCCGGTTCAATGTGAGCCGGGTTTTTTGTTGTCTATTGGTGGTCGTTCATCAGCACAATTTTGCCGGTGACGGCGCTGTTTTCCAGCAGTTCATGGGCTTTTGCTACCTGTTGCAGTGGCAATCGCTCACCTATGAGCGGGGCAATTTCGCCATCGGCCAGCATCCGTAGCAGTGTGGTGAGGTCTGTGCGGTAGTGATTGCGGCTGTGTGCGAGTGCTGTAGGAATGAAGTACCCTGCGGTGCGGCGGCCATCTGGCACGAACAGTAGCAAGCCGAGTTTGAGCACACCGGGGAGCAAACTCGCCGGGTTGCGTTCGCCGTTCTGTAGGGCTGCACTGGCCCCGAACATCACCAGCGTGCCCCCGGGCTTCAGTGTGCGGTAGCTGCGAATCCAGTGGTTGCCGCCGATGGGGTCAAACGCAAAATCGACGCCGTTGCCGGTGATGGTGAGTACACGCTCTACAAAATCCTCGCGGCGGTAGTCTATGGGCACGGCACCATAGCGCCTTACTACAGTGTGTTTACTGCGGGAGGCGGTGCCGTAGACCTGCAAAAACGCGAGCCTGCCCAGTTCTACGAGGGCTGTGCCCACGCCACCGGCTGCGCCATGCACCAGCATACTTTCGCCAGCACGTACCCCGGCCACGCGATGCAGCATCTGGTAGGCGGTGATGTAGTTCAGGACGATGGCGACGGCCTGTGCGGGGTCTACGCCTTCCGGCACGGGCACACAGCGCCATGCTTCCAGCCGTATGTAGCGGCTGTAACCGCCGAACTGTGTGAGGGCGGCCACACGCTGGCCTACCTGCAAGTCTGTAATGCCGTCGCCTACAGCTTCCACGGTGCCGACTACATCATAGCCGGGTACGAAGGGTACATCGGGGGTGCCGGGATAGAGGCCGCGCCGCATCAGGACATCGGCAAAGGCGACCCCGGCACATTCGACGCGCAGCAGGACTTCACGTTTGTGTGGTAGGGGGATGGCTGCTTCTACGCGTTCCAGCGCATGAGGGCCGCCATGACGCGCGATGAGGAACCGTTCATTGGGCGGCGGTGCCTCAGTCATTGGCGCGGTTATCCGGATCCTCAAGGCGCTGGGTGGATGATTTGCGCCGCCGGGACTTTTTGCGTTCTGGTGCAGGCTGAGAGGCGTTCAGGTCAACGCGGGGTTGCTCTGATGTGGAGAGGCGGCGTATTTTTGGTCTGGATTGGGTGCTGGTTTTTCTGTCGGGTTGGGTGGTGTCATCGTCGGGCTGTGCTTTGCCGGTGTCTACGGGCATTTTAAGCTGGCCGGTT
>JBCCQC010000075.1:0-11153 GCA_039024535.1 Chloroflexota bacterium | reverse complement strand
TAGAAACACAGGGCCTGGGCACGATAGAAAGCATCATATCTGCGGATATGCTGGCCGGTTACTCGGTGGATATTGGCCTGTCTGACAAGCTGGGGGAAACACTGGAGCGTAACCTGCGCATGATCCTGGGCGAGGAACCGACTGTCACAGAGGAAAATGGCGTGCGCTTTGTAGAGGGTGAGGACTTCACCCTGTATGTGGATGTAAACGAGACGTTCTATGCCACTGTATCGCTGTCCCGCAGTGGCGATGACACTATCGAACAGCCGTACATTGATGATTGGCGTGCTATCGCGTTCAACATTGAAATCGTAGAATAGGCCGGTGGTAGTCCGGGCTGGCGGCACGCCGTCAGTCCACCCCACCAGCCCCACATCAGTTCCAGACCAACCGCGCCCTGCTGGTTTACCCGAACCGCCCCACAATGTATAATCCGACGATAAATCACGCCCAGATCTGAACCAAGGCCAACCACCCGTGCCCATCATCCGCGACGGCGAACTGGATATTATCAGCCATAGTGCAGAGCAAACCGCCCGCCTGGGGGCGCGGCTGGGCAAGCTGCTGCAACCCGGTGATGTGGTGTGCCTTGCGGGGGATATGGGCGCGGGGAAGACCGTTTTTTCTGCCGGGGTGGGCCGGGGATGGGGTGCAAAACACCCGCTCACCAGCCCGACGTTCACACTCGTCCACGAACACCGCCGCGACGACGGCGCAAAACTCTATCATCTGGACTGCTACCGCCTGCAAAATGCTGACGAAGCCGACAGCATCGGTATGGATGACATCCTGGACAGCGGCGGCGTGGTGCTGATTGAATGGGCAGAGCGCATTGCAGATGCGCTCCCCGACGAACGACTGTGGATTGAACTGCGTGTGATTGAATCGACGCGGCGCAACCTGATGCTGGAGGCCACCGGCAGCCACTACGAAAAGCTGGTACAGGCTTTCCGGGCGCAGACGTTCGGCGTGAAATAGGGGTGGGGTTAAGTGGCAAAGCAACCGGACTAACTGTATGGCGTTTTTGAGTGTTACCCTGTGCCGCCCATCACAGCTAATATCATGCTGCATGGATTTAGCAGTGTGCTGTGCCCCGGCCCGACTTAACTAACGTGCAGGATTTTTTCGAATGATGTTACTCGCCATTGATACCGCCACCCGCCTGCTGAGCCTTGCCGTGCGCGACGAATTTTCCCTGCTGGCAGAGCAAACATGGCAGGCTCCCAACAATCACACCGAAATGCTGGCCCCCGCCATTGACGGCATTCTGCATCATGCAGGTATCACCGTAGATGAGTTGACCGCGCTGGCTGTGATTACTGGCCCCGGCTCTTATACTGGCGTGCGCATTGGCGTTTCGATGGCGAAGGGGCTGGCAGCGGCGCAGAACCTGCCGCTGGTCGGCATCACCACGCTGGATGCACTGGCTGCCGGCCAGCCCCGCTACGATGGGACGCTGATTGCTGTGGTGCGGGCAGGCCGTGGCCGCGTGATTGCCGGACGTTACCGCTGGAACTACACACAGTGGGTGCCCCGTGGCGAACCGCGCCTGCTGAAGTGGGCCGAACTGTACGATACGCTGGACGGGCGCGTAACACTGGCCGGGGAGATTGACGCGCAGGGCCGCACCGCCTATGACGCCGCCACCAATGAAACCCTCCAGGTAGAGTTTGCGCCAGTGGCCCACAGTTTGCGCCGCGCCGGTTTTGCAGCAGACCTCGCATGGGCACAGTTGCAGGGCGCTGCCCCGGCAGATTTCCCCGCTGTGGCCGTAACTCCCGTCTACATGAACACCATCGCACGGGCCGGTGAATGAGCGTTGCTACCGTCTACTACCGCGTGCGCTATATGGAAATTGGCGATATTGATGCTGTAATCGCCATTGAGCACGCATCGTTTACCACACCGTGGGCACCGGGCACTTACGCCCGTGAACTGAACAGCACCGATTACAGTCACATGGTCGTCGTAGAGCGCGTGGAGCAAATCCCGTCGCTCAATCGTTTTCATGCCATCTGGCGGCAAATAGTTGGCCGCGCCGCGCCCACACGAACCGTGCTGGGCTATGGTGGGCTGTGGCTGTTCGGCGCAGAAGCGCACATCAGCACCATTGCCAGCCACCCGCGCTATCGCGGCCAGGGCTGGGGAGAACTGACCCTGCTGGCGATGATGCGCCGCGCCCGCGCACTACAGGCAACCTATGCCACGCTTGAGGTGCGCGTGAGTAATGAGCGTGCCCAGCGGCTTTATAAAAAGTATGGGTTTGATGTGGTGGGAGTAAAAAAACGCTACTACACAGATGACCGCGAGGATGCCTACGAAATGCAGGCGCCGCTGAACAAAGAATCTGTGCAGCAGTACCTGAATGCCCGTTACAGCGCCTACAAAATCCAGATTCCCTTCAAAGACACATTCTCTACCGGGCCGCGCCCGCTAACAGCACCGTTTTAGCGGCGGGCAACTTCATCACCATGCAGGCCAAGTTGGGCCAGCGCCTCATCGAGGGTATCGACAAAAATATATTCATCATCTACGTCAGTCAGGTCAGCATAGGCCTGCTGCGTCATCCGCACGAAAACCTTTAACACACGCGGGGCATTTACAAAAACCGTGCGGTGGGTGCCGGGTGTATTTTGCAGCATGAAGGCCCGTAGCTGTGGCATCGCCCACGGCTGCGGCACCCGCAAATCGTCGCAGAAATAGTAAATAAGATGGGGTGGCGGGTTCAAAGACGCCGCAATCTGCTGGTATTGTGCAAGGCTATCGCGCAGTTGTGTCCAGCTTGTCCACTCATCCAGCCGGCACACCACGCTACTCCGCGATGCATCCAGCCAGCCCATTTTAACTCCGGTACCCATGGTCGTCCTTACGATAGGATCAAAACAATGAAACAATCTTCGTTATCATAAGTTTACTATATCGCATGGTTAAACACAACATCATGCCTGAACCTTTGATAGATCAAATTACTGTGAAACCCATTGTTATCCCACACAAAAATCAACGGGGGGAATGCCAGCAGGTCTGGCAAAATGTGAAAATGTCACTGCAATTCGTGTGGACTATGCTGGTAGAATGCCCCGGTATTGTTCCATGAGCCAGATTAAGCGATGACAGACCAACCCGAACCCGAAATCATCCCCGCAGACGAGGCAAAAAACATTCTCTACACGGCCATCACAGCAGAACTGGGCCACGGCTGGGACGACGCCGATAGCCGCTGGACAATTGTCACGAATACGGCGTATATGGCACGCCTGAACAAAGGTCGGGTGAACGTCGATTTCCACGTCAACTACTTTGACGGGGAAGTGACTGTAGAAACCAGCGAAATTGACCACGGCCAGGAAACCGGGCGTATTTTTGCGTGGATGATGTTCGGGTTGTTCATTGTGCTGGTGCTGGCGACGGTGCGGGCGCTGGGGTTGCTGTAGATGCTGCGCCGTGTGTTGAATGGGTGGGGCGCACTGTGGCTGCTGGTGGCGGGTATTGTGCTGCTGGCCGCGCCCATGCTGACGTACCCGCTGGGCCGTGACCAGGGCGAGTTTGCGATTATCGGCAGTGGCATTTTGCAGGGCGCTGTGCCCTACGTTGACCTGTGGAACCCCAAGCCCCCGGCCATCTTTTACACCTATGCGGCGGCTATCCGGGCGCTGGGGCACAACGTGATGGCCCTGCGTGCGCTGGATTTAATCCTGTTCCTGCCGATGGCAGCAGCGCTTTATGGCACTGGCAAACGGCTGGCATCACATGCGGTGGGCCTGTGGGCGGTGGGATTGTTCGGGGTGTTTTACTTTACAGAAACGTTCTGGACGCTGACACAGAACGATGGCATTGCCGCTGTGCCGATGGCGCTGGCAGTGTGGAGTGTGTTCGTGCTGCTGGATACCCCCACCAGTGCACACACCTGGCGGCGTTATGCGCTATCCGGGCTATGCGGGGCACTGTGTGCGCTGTCATTGTGGTTTAAATACCCATATGTGTTTTTCATTCTGGCGCTGGTGGTGGGCTATCTGCTGGCGCGGCGTGCGTTTCTCATCGGGGAGGTGGTCGCGTTCTGTGCCGGTGGGCTGGTGGTTGGACTGGGCGGGATGGCATATCTGGCAAGCATCGGTGCATTTGAGGCGTGGATTACCAGCGCAACGGTAACGGCGGGTTACACTGCACAGGGCTACGATGCAGCGACATTCCGTGACGATATGTTACGTTACGGCGGGTTTCGTTTGCAGCAGTGGCACGTGTTGTGGGGGCTGGCCGGGGCGAAAATCGTGCTATTTTACACAAACTTCGCGCCGATTCCTGCGGATTCAGGTAATCACACCGTGACAGAACGGTCAAAATGGCGTATTATACTGCTATGGCTAATGGGGACAGCCGCCGCAATGCTGGTACAGGCCAAAGGCTATGACTATCACTGGTTACCCATGCTGCCGCCACTGGCACTGCTCGGGGCTGGTGCAACAGACTGGATGCTGCGGACTGTAACACACAGAGTACCGAACCCTCGCGGGTCGATCCCCCGTTTTATAACAATTGTGATCGCTCTGGTGCTGGCAACGCTGCTGGCTGCGCGGACGTGGGGTACAGCAATATCGTATCTCACGGGTCGCACCCCGCAATCTGATTATTATGCAGGTTTTGTTGGCGGGGAGTTTGTCGCCGATGAATCCTTTCACGTTTCACAGTACCTTCAACAGAACACCACACCCAACGACACACTCTACATCTGGGGCTTCCGTCCGGAAATCTACTATATGAGCGACCTGCGTCCCGCATCCCGGTTTATTTTTCAGTTCCCGCTGGTGGCAAGCTGGTACCCCCCGGAGTGGCAACAGCAGAATGTAGATACGCTGTGGGCCAGCCTGCCCCCCTATGTGGTGGTGGTGCAGGGAGATTTTATGCCGTGGGTAACGGGCGTGGACGCCGATAGCAACACGCTGCTGCAATCTTACACTGAGCTGAACAACTGGTTGATATTCAATTACGAGCGCGACACACAGATCGGAAATTTTCTTATATGGCGACGGAAACCGTAGAAAATCTGGAAATCCGCAAAGCAATCCCGGCAGACATCCCCGGTGTAAAAACCTTCATCGAGAGCTTCATCGAAGGCGGTGAGGTGTTGCCACGCACGCTGGAGGAAATCGAAGACCTGCTGCCCACATTTTTTGTCGCCACCCTGAACGGCGAAATCGTCGGCTGTGTCACACTGGAAATTTACAGCCGCAAACTCGCGGAAATCCGCAGCCTGTGCGTTAGCCCGAAGGTACAGGGCAGGGGGATTGGCAAGCGGCTGGTGCAAACGTGCGTGCGGCTGGCGCGGCAGCGTGACATCTACGAAATCATGGTAATTACGCACTCCGAGGACTTTTTCAAAAATCTCGGCTTCGACTACACGCTGCCGAACCTGAAGAAAGCACTGTTCCTCAACACCCATGATGACCTGATGGGGTGAGGTCGGGCATGTCACACCATGCACCTACTGATTTCCGAATGTGATTTTGCGGTAGATGCTATTCAGCGATAGTTTGCAGTCGATAGAAGCCAGTTCCAGAACGGCATCCAGTCCTACAAGATCACGTAGAATCCATGTGTCATCCTGCTGACGGATGTAATGCTCAATGCGGTACTGCTCCTGCGATACAAGCACATATTCTCGTAAGGAGGTGATGCTACGGTAGTGCTGGAATCTTTTCCCCCGGTCATAACGCTCTGTAGAAGGCGATAGCACCTTGATGATGACAGACGGGTTCAGCAGGGTATCGCCATGTTCGTCTTCCAGTTCCGGCTCACCACACAGCACACTCACATCCGGGTAGGTGTACAGCCCTGTAGCCGGGACGTGAACGCGCATATCCGACGGGTGATTCTGGCAGGGGCGGTCTGCAAGCTGGTTGTAGAACAGCCCCATCAGGTTTGCCACGATGACGTTATGCTCATAGGATGCCCCGGACATCGCCACAATCTCACCGTCAATGAGTTCATGCCGGATGTCCGTCTGTTCGCGCTCAAACGCGAGGTAGTCCGCACGTGTCCATGTGCTGCGCTGCGGGAGTGCGCTCATGCTGTCTCTCCTGTCCGTTGGCACACTGATTCTAGCACATGCTATTTCGCCGGGGCTTTATCTGCGTGTGCCACGTACCAGTCTGCGGTGTGCTTGATTCCCTCGGCCAGTGAAATTTTCGGGGTGTAGCCCAGTGCCGCCAGCTTTGTAATGTCCGGGCAGCGGCGTTTCGTGCCACCCTTTTGCAGCGCTCCCGGCACAATCTCAATCTCGCGGCCCAGCGCACGGCCTACTTCACGCGCAACGTCGGCAATAGCCACCTCGTCCTGTGTGCCGATGTGGTAAATGTTGAGGTGTTCGCCCTGCTCCACCACGTTCATCACCCCGTCGGTGAAGTCATCAATATAGACGAAGGCGCGGGTTTCTTCGCCCGTCCCCTGGATGGGGAACGGCAGCGGGTCGGCGTCGTTGTCCTGCATCAGCCCGTTCATACGCAAAATAAACTGCGGCAGCACATGCTCCCAGCCCATATCCGCGCCATATACATTGTGCGGACGGAAGATCACGGCACGCTCGAAGAGCTTGCGGCCATAGTTGATCGTCAGCAGTTCACTGATGATTTTGCCGCCCCCATACGAGTAACGCGGGTTCAGCGGATCCGGCACGGAGAGGGGCGCACTCTCATCTGTGGGGACTGCTGGCGGGGTTTGATACACCTCGCTGCTGCTGGCAAGTACCAGATCACCCACGTTATGTTCGATGCAGGCGTCCAGTACATTCATCATGCCCTTCACACCCACTTCCAGCACAAGCTCCGGCTTGCTGTAAAAAAACTCTGTGCCGTTCACAAACGCCAGATGATGCACACTGTCTACCCCGGCGGTGGCGCGGCTCACGTCCTCCGGGCTGCGAATATCGCCCACAACCAGTTCCAGATCGTTTTTCACGTCATCAAGGCGGCTTTCTACCCCGCGCGAGTTGTTGTCGAACACGCGCACATCGTAGCCGTCTTTCACCAGCCTGCGTACCAGTGCGCTACCGATGAAGCCGGTACCACCCGTGACCAGAATTTTCTTCGCCATATGTTGTCCTTTGCATCAATCCAGAATGAGTAGAGATGCATTCTTATCGCAAAGGCACGGGGCGGCAAGTGGCGGTTGTGGTTATTCAATCGCGGTTTCGCGGGGCTTCGGCTGGTATGGTGGGGCCTCCACAATTGCGCGAATCACATCCTCACCGCGCAGGCCCACCGTAAGTGAATCCACGTAGATACAGTGCTGCCAGTCAATCGCCACATCTTCTTTGCTGATGGGCGTGTCGGTCAGTTCAATTTCGGCATTGCGCACCAGCGCAAAGGGTGTTGCCTCGGCGCGTTCGCCCATCACCAGTTGTGCAGATGCCGCCAGGGTATCGGCCACGCCGCGCACGGTCACGGCCATCGGGTTGCCAAACAGGTCTTCTTTGCCGCGCTCGTCCTGTGTGGGGAAAAATCCCGCTGTCGCCAGTGCCACGCCCGTAGTGCCCTGTCGTCCCGGCATCAGCCAGCTATCCGTCAGAATCACGCCTACCGGTACACCGTACCGGGCTTGCACTGCCTGCCGGATGCTCTCCGCTGTGACATAGGGATGCTCGCTGAACAGAACCACCTTGCCGCCGGGAATGTTGGAGCGATCAAGGCCAGCATTAGGCGAGATGATGCCGTCTTTGGCTGTGAGCAAAAACCCCAGCGAAATCCCGCCGAAAATAAAATCGGCCTCATCAAGTACAAGCTGTGCCATCACCGGCAGCATGTTGTACCGCGCTGCAAGTTCGTTCGCCTCATCGGTTACATCTACAGCGTCCATATCCACCACGCGCCCCTCGCTGATGGCGGCATACTTGCTGGAAACGGCAATTACATCACCTGCATGTGGGGTGAGGTCAGCACGGTCAAAGCTGGCAAACAGGGTCTCATACAGTGCAAAGGGGCTATCCTGTACAGGGGCCTGTACCGGGTAAATCATCAGCGGGTTGTGAGGCATGGAAAACGTCCTGGAGAGTTGTAGTTCAAATGAGCAAATGCGCTTCATCCTACAGATCACGCACAAATAAGCAACCCTGTGCATGGGGCACAGGGTTGTGTGGCTATTCAGTTGTTGGGGCGCACACTAGCGTCGGTTGATTTCCTGATCGTCGTGGATTTCCACATCAACGGGGATTTCTGCGGGTTCGTCGTGCAGGTCGTCGTGCATGTCTTCTGGCAGCAGCGACCGCATCACCTGCGTGCGCGTAATCGGCGCAATCTCATCGTTTTCGATGAGCAACTCCTTTGGCACCGCCATACGATTCTCCGACAGCAGATCCACAAGCGCATCACTGTAGCTACCCGTGGCCTCTGGCCCGAACTGCTCACGAACATGGTGCAGGTGCCCGACCATCCACAGGTACAGGTCAGTCTCGGTACGCATGGTGTTATCACGCTTCGGTGTCAGTTCGTCCAGCACGCCGTACTTACGGATGAGCGTCACCGCCGGACGGTAGACGTTATCGTACCAGTGGGCCGCCGCATCACGCAGCGGCACCTCGCGCTGCTCCACCTGCTCCAGAATATTACGGTGCAGGTGAATGTGCTCCATCAGCTCACCATAGCGCGACGGCTCACTCAGTTCGAGTATCTGGTGGTGTGGGCGTGTGACGCGCAGGTCTGTTGCTGCAAGGAACCGGGCATAGACAGCGGCGCTATCCAGTTCTTTATCGGACATGTTCGGGCGCAGCGCAATCGGTGAGCGCAGTTCGGTTACATGTGCCTGGATGGTTTTTGATTTGAGTTGCCTTGCAACAGAAACACGGTGGTTGCCGTCGCGCACAAAATACACATCACCAACCCTGTACACTTCAATCGGCGGCAGACCACTCAGGCTGTTGGCCTGGGCATAAACGCGGCTCCAGCGTTCCTGCATTTTACCCTTCTTCGGCAGGAAGTTACTGGTAAAGTCACGGTAACGGCCCACGCTACCGGCAATTTTCTCAAGTGGGATGTCCTGCAAACCGCGATAGCTCTCTTCGCTGAGGCGCAGGCGGGCCCGGATGTCTTCAAAGTTCATCAGTTCAGCCGGTTTGCCGCGCATCAGCGCGATCATCTCCGTCCAGAAAGCACGCATCCGTGCGTTCTGAAAGCGGCTGATCCCTTCGTGGAAGCTGTTCTGGAATGCCGGGTCATATGGCATGATAACCACCTTTCGTCGTCAATAACGGACGATACAAGCCCATGATAGTACGATAATGAAGCAATAGTCATGGCTACGATAAATAAAAAGTACATCGTATCGTTCGTAAAATCTATCAACTGCTGTGAAAAATGGATTGAATATTGAGAAGGAGGAAGGTGCCACTACAGACTGCACAAACAGTATTACGCATTATGGTTCATATTTCAAGTGCAGGATAGCACTAAAACGTTAAAAGGAGTGTTAAAGGTTCATGGCATATATTGTTTTAACCAATGACGACGGGGTGGATGCTCCGGGTATACTGGCGCTGGCACGGGCACTGCGCCCACTGGCAGACCGACTACAGGTGATTGCCCCGGCAGAAAACCAGAGCATGAGCGGCCACAAAATTACCCTGTTTCAGGACATCCGCATCGAGACTGACCGCACGATTGACAATAACATACCGGCAGTGGCTGTGCATGGCTCCCCGGCAGACTGCATCGCGCTGGCGTCGCATGGGCTGGTGGAGTGGCCGCCGCGCCTGGTCGTCTCTGGCATCAATCGCGGGGCAAACATGGGCCAGGATGTGGTGTATAGCGGCACAGTTTCTGCTGCAATGGAATCGTCAATTCAGGGTGTGCCTGCTGTCGCTGTCTCACTCGATAACGCAACAGCCAACCACCCGGATGACTACGCCGCTGCCGCACAGGTCGCCGCACAGGTGGTGAAGGCAGCCCTTCAGCATGGCATTCCACCGTTTACTATCCTCAACATCAACGTGCCTGATGTAGATGCCGTCAGGGGCATCCGTCTTACGCGGCAGGGCGTGCGCATTTACCGTGACGAACTGGAGTACAGCGCCAGTGGACAGTATGTAAAGGTCGTCGGGGACGCACCCACGGGGGTGGTGGATGAAGCGGGAACCGATCTATGGGCGGTACATAACGGCTACGCCAGCCTCACGCCCCTGCACCTGGATCTGACGGCGCATATGTTTATGGCAGAACTGGCCGCATGGGATACCGGCAGTGATCTGTAAGAAAAATGAAAAAACGCAGCCAGCGTTTCATTCTCTGTCTTGACCTGTAGAGAGCTACGGCTATACTTATTTATTGTAGGGCTCCGTAGCTCAACGGCAGAGCAGTTGACTCTTAATCAATTGGTTGTAGGTTCGAATCCTACCGGGGTCACACCTCAAACGCGAGTTTGAGGGGGGAATGTCGCGATTTCGCGATTCAGAAATGACCGCAATGCTTACCTGAGTCTCTGTATTCAGTTTTTAAGCTGCCGTGGTAAACGCCAGTGCTTCCCGGATTCCTACATCGTTGGGACAAGCGCTGGCGTTTTTATTTCAGGGGCAGATTCCCCATTATCTTCCTCAAGCACAACTTCTACGATGTCAGAATCACGCCAATCAACACCATAGAAGTCAGCAAGTATTTTGGCCGCAGGTGCTAGGTTCTTCATCAGCACAAAGTCATCGTTGATATAACGATGCACAGTTGATTCAGACAACCCTGTTTGCTTTGCTACTGCGTAACCAGTCAGTCCGCTTTTCTCGTGTGCAGACTTCAGGCTAACGCGCCACTTCCGTTTAGATGGCATTTTGACTCCATGTGCTTTTGTATGTCGCAGTATACTTCTATAAGTCAAAACAAGTCAAGTTAAATTGCAATTTTGTTATAACACTCAAACCTACTTCGATTAGTCAAAAAGGGTATTGCATACTTCGACTAATTGGGGGTATAATGGCTACATCAAATAAACAAAAGCCCGTGTGAAGATATCACCTTCCACACGGGCCGAAGACAAAATCGTTGTAGGTTTAATATGTCTAACCCGATTGTACCACCGCAGCCCGCAACCGTGGGCCTCACCCCGCCAGGGCAATCGGATAAAAAATAGAGATGGGAGATACTGGCATTCAAAAAGGATGCCAGCGATGTCAGAAATCGACC
>JBCCQC010000074.1:0-11233 GCA_039024535.1 Chloroflexota bacterium | reverse complement strand
GTGGTTACAATCAGCGGGGTGCTGGGTGGGCAACCCGCAGCAGAAAGTAACGGCATTGTTGAATCGTTACTGGCTTTTTCAATTCCAGCGATTTTACTGACCGTGGGATTTGCTGTCGTCAGTGTAATGCTGCTGGGGATGGCGTTCTATGTGTTTTACATCATGCCCCTGCCAGAGGTCTCTAATCGGGCGTTGTTCTGGGTCTTCAACAGCATTTTTATCCTCACCGGGTTTGCGCTGGCAGTCAGCGGTAGCCAGTTCCTTGCTGCACTGGGGAGTATTTCTCTGACCATTGGCATAGGAGTGGCAGCCTACTCACAGCTATCATACCGGGTATTCGACATCCGTAATGTGCTGGGGCTGGTATTCCGGCTAACGCTACTGACTACCATCACTGCTATTGCAGTCTTCGGGGCTATTTCCGTGGTCGATCTGCTGGATCTGGCCGACACTGCCGAGCGTACGATCCTCGCGGCTGTTCTGGCGATTGTTATTGCAGCGATGTACGCCCCCATTCGGGAGGGGGCAGATTTTATTATCTCACGGATACTGACTGGAGAGGCCGTCAACGCAGTAGAGGCTACCCGCCGCTACAGCCAGGAACTTTCAGGTGCGGTAGAGAGTCATGAACTGGTGGAAGTATCGTCACGCACTCTGAATCGTGTGTTGAAGGTAAGGCGCTCCGGCATGTTGCTGGTGAGCAGTGCGCGTGAAGACGGCATCGAACTGGCAACCATGCGCGGCGGTGCCTTCAGCGAAAATGGTGCTTCACGGCGAATCGGCATACCGGCCAGCACAGAAATCTACCGACAACTCGTCATGAAGCAGAAGCCTGTTACCCAGTTTGACATCATGTTCAACCCCATGTACCAGTCACTTGATAGCGAGATCCGTGATTTCTTCGGTAGTCTGGAGATGAGCGCCTACGCGCCCATCCTGATGGATGGTGCAGTCATCGGGTTAATTGCGTGCGGTACCAAGATCAACGATACCCCGCTGTACCAGCGTGACCTTGAACTGCTGGTGGCGCTGGCGAACCAGACCGGCGTCGCCCTGCGGAACACACGCCTCGTGGCAGACTTGCGCCACCTGAACGAGAGCATGCAAACACTGAACCGTAACCTTGGCAGTGCCAACGACCGGATGGGCAAGCTGGACTCTGTGAAGACCGATTTTGTGACCATTGCCAGCCATGAACTCCGCACGCCGCTGGCACAGGTTCGTGGCTATACGGATATTGTCGATGCTCTGAATGACCAGGGTATGCTGGATCAGGATCAGACGCGTGGCCTCGTGAATAACCTGCGAAAAGCTACGGAGCGTATGGAGGAATTGATTTCTGCGATGCTGGACGTGAGCCAGCTTGACGTGAACGCGATGGACTTACGCTTCGCTCAAACATCGCCGGAAAGTGTGCTGCGCATGGCAATCGAGCCACTTACCGACCCGATTAAACAGCGCAAACTCACGCTTTCTGCACGCGGGTTGCGCGGCCTGCCCCCGATGGAAGCCGATATGCAGCGATTGGTGCAGGCTTTTCGTAACATCATTACCAATGCGATCAAATTCACACCGGATGGTGGTCGCATCGACATCTCTGCACAGTTCCATGAGGGTATTAACGGGGCCAACGACTACATTCTCATCTCCATTACAGATACCGGCATCGGCATCAGCAAAGAACATCTGAATCTGATTTTTTCCAAGTTCTATCGTGCGTCTGACCCGGCCCTGCACTCCACTGGAACCTATAAGTTTATGGGGGCTGGCCCCGGCCTGGGGCTTACGATTGCCAAGGGCGTTATTGAGGGACATGGCGGCAAAATCTGGGCAGAAAGCCCCGGTTTTGATGTGAACCTGAACCCCGGCAGCACGTTCTATGTGCAGATCCCCCTCACACCGCCGGAAAACGCTCGTCGTGTGCTGCCCTTCGAGGAAAAGGAAGCCACGCTCAGTAAGCCGGGGAACCGTTCCACACAGCAGGTAAAGAAAGTCCTCTAAACAAAAAAGCACACGTCGTGAGGTAGACAGTGTGCTTTTCGGCCAGCAGTTATGCCGGGAACTAGCGCTTTTCCTTCAGGCGCAGGGCCTTACCCCGACGACCGCGCATGTAATAAAGCTGTGCACGGCGCACCTTGCCCTGGCGCACCAGCTCAATTTTTTCTACACGTGGGCTGCGCATGAGGAAGGTACGCTCTACAGCAATGCCGTGGCTGGCAATACGCCGCACAGTGAAGTTCTCGTTGTTGGCGTTGGCACTATCACCCTTGCGCATACGGATGACCATGCCCTGGAAAACCTGAATACGCTCGCGCTCACCTTCTACAATGCGAACGTGAACTTTGACGGTTGCACCCGGACCGAATTCGGGAAAACCCCGGTCTTCAACCTCAAGGGCCTTGATGAGTTCTTGGCTCATTGTGGTGTTCCTTTCCAAAAATAATACGCCCGGAGGCGTATCTGTGTGGTTGTTTAGCGTTTGACGAAACATGAGCAGTATACAATGTGGCGTAATGCCATACAAGCTAAAATTGCAAATGTGCCGCAGCACGCAGTAACCCGGCGACGGCGGTGCTATTTTCAATCTCGCCATTGCGTACCATTGCCAGCGCCTGCTCAAAGGGGACGCGGAACGGCTCAATGAATTCGTCCGCATCGCCTGCGATAGGGTCGTGTGTCAGGTCAGCGGCAATGAACAGGTGAATGTATTCCGTCGTATAGCCGGGGGCCACATACCACCCCCCCACACGATCAAGTATACCGGGGCGGTACCCTGTTTCCTCTCGTAGTTCCCTCACCGCACAGGTCACAGCCGGTTCACCCGGTTCCAGTGTCCCGGCGGGCAGTTCCACCAGCACCTTATCTGCCCCCAGCCGGAACTGCCGGATGAGCAACACATTGTTGTTTGCGTCCAGCGCGACAATTGCCACAGCACCGGGGTGCTTTATCATTTCGCGTTTGGCTTGCGTGCCGTCCGGTAGCTCTACGTCGTGGACAGACAGATCGACAATGCGCCCTTTAAATATTTGCGTGGATTGCAGAATTTTCTCGTTCAAAACAAAATGCCTCTGTAGTAGATGGTAAACAAAAAGAGGCGGCTGTACTGCCACCCCTCCATGCTGCGATACAGAACCCGCACCGGACTATGGAATGATTAATTCCTGGTTGAGGAAAATTCTGTCGAAGTCTGTGATGCCGTTAGCTGCTGCAATCGAAGCAACAGGCACACCTGTGCGCAGTGAAATTTCAAACAGGGTTTCCCCCTGCTGTACCCGAACAACCGTTCCGCTACCCGTTCCTGTGGTAGGGCCACCGGTATCAGCGGCTACGCCCGTGCCAGTCGTCGTGCCGACGCTACCACTTGTGTTCGGTGTAGAGCCATCCGGACAGCCACCAGGGAACAGAACCGACGTACCGAAGGTGCAGTCTGTACCGGGCACAACTGCGACGCCCGGCCCACCGATATTATTGTCGTTTGGCCCCGGTGTGGAGGTGGCCGGTGGACGCCCACCGGTTGTGCCACAGCCCGGAATCGTGAGGCGCTGACCGATACGAATCAGATCAGGGTTCACGATGCCACTGGCCGCTGCAATCTGGTTCACCGTCACGCCGTAGGCCAGCGACAGGCGATACAGTGAACGGTCTACCGCACGTACCTCATGGACGCAATCTGCGCCCGGTTGGATAGCGACTGGCGGCTGTGTTACAACCACTCCCTGTCCATCACCGAGGTTATCGCCGCCACCATCTGTCTGTGGAAACGGGGTTTCTGTCGGGACAGAATCGCCAATTCCAAGTTCAATCTCAGCCTGGCGGGTTGCTGTTGCGGCGGTGTCCGTCGCATTGACAATCAACTGTGTTGCTGTGAGTTCAAAGTCCGTCACACCTGCGGCATTACCACCTGCTGCCGGATCCTGTGGCGGTGGATCCTGCTGGATCTGAACGCCATCGTCCTGTCCCTCTGGCTGTACCAGACCGGCCACAGCTTCTGTCGGTGTGGGGCCGGGCGTCTGCGTTGATGTCGCTGTGGGTATCGGCGTGAACGTGGACGTTGCGGTTAGTGTTGGTGTATTGGATGGCGTTATCGATGGAATCGGAGTATCCGTTACAAACGCAAGGGCAGCCTCTGTAGGTTCATTAAGCGGCGTCACGTCCTCGGTTGCCGCTTCTACTTCCACCACAACCTCTACTGTTTCTACAACATCAGTCGGTATTTCCGTTGGTAGGCCCGTTGGGGTTATCGTGGGAACGGGCGTAAATGACGCGACATTGCCCACCTGCGTGGGGGCGACATCTTCACTGGCGACCTGAACGCAACTCGCCACGATAAATAACAGAAGTAAGGGTAAAAGCCTCTGTATCGTTTTCATAAATCGAGATAATCTCCTTCAGCGGTGCGCGCATTAAGACCACCAGTTGAAGTCTATCACTTCATAATCGCATAAGCAAACAAACTTCATCGCCGGTTACAGCAGATGAGCACACTTACCTTGACAGGGTTCCACGCATTTGATAACTTTAGAAGCCAATGCGGGTGTAGCTCAGGGGTAGAGCACTTGCTTCCCAAGCAAGGTGCCACGGGTTCGAATCCCGTCACCCGCTCATCGCCATCCATTCGACCAGTGAATGGATGTTTTTTTTGCATAGTGCAAAGCTATAAGACAACCTACCGTGGAACCCCCACGCCAGAGAATTTAGCCAGGGAGTAAATCAAGTGGCCGAGTATCAACTCTCCGTGCAGAAGCGCACGACCATTGGTAAAAAAGTCAATAAGCTGCGTCGTGAAGGCATCGTGCCTATCGTCGTTTATGGGCCTAAGAACGCACCCCTCAACATTCAGGTTGACTATCGTAAGCTGGAAATGACCCTCCGTGACGCCGGCGGTACCAACCTCATCGAAATCCAGAGCGATGATGAAACCTACCAGGTGCTGGCCCGTGACGTACAACGGGACGTGGTACGCCGTGACATCCTTCATGTGGATTTCTTTGCGATTGACCCGAACTCACGCATCACTGTTGAAGTGCCGGTCGTGTACATCAACCAGAGTGCAGCAGTTGCAGCGCGTAAGGGTATTCTGCTCACCGGGCCAAACAGCCTGAGCATCGAGATGCTGGCAACAAACATGCTGGACGAGGTAGTTATCGACCTCGAAGACGTACCGAACGTTAACGATGCAGTCTATGTGAAAGACCTTGAACTGGCAGAAGGCGCCAAAATCCTGAATGATCCCGAAGAAATGATCGTTCGTGTATCGCAGTCGTCTGCTGCCCGCCGCGAAGAAGCACTGGCGGCTATCGAAGGCATGGGTGGTGAAGTGGCCGAAGGTGAAGCACCAGAAATCATCGGTGAATCTGCGGAGGAATAATCTCCCGGCTCATCACCAACCCACAACAGAGCGCCCTCATGATGTACAGAGGGCGCTTTTTTGTTGATCTATACATTTGCCTGAGAAAGGTCTTACACTACCTCGCCCACATCGCTTGATTCCGACACCTCCACAGAATCGGCCATCTCAACGTCGTCTTCCACTTCGTCATCGCGGATGATTGCAAGTCCCACGATTGCATCGCCGCTGGCAACATTCATGACCGTAACGCCCTGCGTGTTGCGGCTGGTTTCCCGTATTTGTGCAAGACTGCTGCGAATTACACTGCCATGCAGCGTAATCAGCATCAGGTCTTCTTCACCGCTGATGGAACGCACAGCCACCACATTACCGGTTTTCTCGTTGCGGGCCAGCGTGCGCACCCCCCCACCGTAGCGCCTTTGCACGGGATATTCCTCAATCGGTGTACGCTTCCCGAATCCGTTCTCTGTAATCACCACAATGTGGGTGTGATCGTCTTCGATGACATCCATACTGACGACAGCATCATCTTCCAGCAGCTTGATAGCATTGACACCCCCGGCCCCCCGGCCCATCACCCGCACATCATCCTCATGGAAGCGAATGGCCTGCCCGCTGGTGGTAGACATAATAATATGCTGGTCGCCATGTGTCCGTTTAACCCAGCCAAGTGTGTCATCGTCGTCAAGGCGGATAGCGATCAACCCGCTGGGGCGCACACCGGAGAAATCACTGAGCGCAACTCGTTTAATCCGCCCGAAGTGCGTCGCCATGACAAAATAGCCTTTATCCTCGAACGAATCAACCGGCAGCACCGTGGTAATGTGCTCGTCCATTTCCATAGCGAGAATCGACTGCATCAAAACACCACGGGCAGCGCGTCCACTCTCTGGAATAGCATAGGCTCGTTCGCTGTACACCTTCCCCTTATCGGAGAAAAACAGGAGGGTATCGTGTGAGCTACAGTGGAAAATATCGTACAGGGCATCTTGATTGCGAGTCGTCATGCCGATTACGCCCTTACCCCCACGACGCTGCGCCCGATACTCACTGGCCGGGACGCGCTTCACGTAGCCCTGTTCCGTCAGGGTGACGATAACGCCCTCCTCTTTGATGAGGTCAGCCTCGTTAAACTCACCGCTGATGCTGTAGTCAATCATCGTGCGGCGGTCATCACCATAATCTTCCGCGATCTGTTCAATATCGTCACGAATGAGCGCCAGTATCTTCTTCGGAGACCCAAGCAGATCTTCCAGATAGGCAATCCGCGCCTGTACTTCTTCGTACTCACCACGCAATTTTTGCTCCTCGAGGGCTGCAAGGCGTCGCAACTGCATATCAAGGATGGCGTTTGCCTGAGTCTGGGATAGATCGAACCGGTTCATCAACTGTATGCGGGCAGTCTCAGTATCCGGAGCACTACGAATGGTACGGATTACCAGATCAATATTATCCAGCGCCTTGATTAACCCCTCGAGAATGTGGGCACGGTTGCGCAGCTTGCCCAGTTCATACTCGGAGCGCCGGACAATGACCTCATAACGATGATCAATGTAGATTTGCAGCGACCGCTTCAGGCTGAGGGTACGTGGCTCCCCCTTTACCAGCGCGAGCATCTGAATACCGAATGTGCTCTGTAGCTGGGTGTATTTGAAAAGCTGGTTGGTTACTTTCATCGGCTGTGCGCCACGCTTCAGTTCCACAACCAGCCGCATACCCTCCCGATCACTCTCATCGCGCAGGTCACGGATACCGTCTATGCGTCCTTCGCGCACCAGTACAGCGATGCGCTCAATAATCGTGGACTTGCCAACCTGATACGGAATTTCTGTGAAGACGATCTGTGTGGTATTGTCTGTTTCTTCAATTTCATACTTTGCCCGCACGAAAACACGTCCACGCCCGGTAGCGTATGCCTCTTTCATTTCTTCTGTGGCAATAATCGTGGCGCCAGTCGGGAAGTCCGGGCCGGTGACGAACTGCATCAGGTCATCCACCGTGACTTCTTCCACGTTGTCGTAGTGGTCAATCATGTAGGCAATTGCGGCTGCCAGTTCCTTCAGGTTGTGTGGCGGGATGTTGGTTGCCATACCCACCGCGATACCACTGGCACCATTGAGCAGCATATTGGGCAACCGCCCTGGCAACACGACTGGTTCCTGCTGCTGGCCGTCGTAGTTATCCACAAAATCTACTGTGTCCATGCCAATGTCGGCCAGCATCTCGTCCGCGATAGAGGCCATACGCGCCTCGGTGTAGCGCATCGCTGCCGGACGGTCGCCGTCGACACTACCGAAGTTGCCCTGGCCGTCTACCAGCATGTAACGCAGCGAGAAGCTCTGGGCCATGCGTGCCATCGCATCATAAACAGCGCTATCGCCATGCGGGTGATATTTGCCGAGAACTTCCCCGACAATACGTGCGCTCTTTTTGTATGACGTGCTGGGGCGCAGGCCCATATCATACATGGCGAACAGAATGCGCCGATGAACCGGCTTGAGTCCATCACGGGCATCTGGCAGGGCACGCGCCACAATCACGCTCATGGCGTAATCCAGGTAGCTACCACGCATTTCTTCATTGATGTTGACAGTACGGATATTTCCTAGTGCCATTTTGAGTCTCACACAGCAAACTAACGCTGTGCTTTGCTCCTTTCAGTTAAAGTTTTAGTAGTGGACGATCAGACAGAGCATGAAATTTTATGGCGATGATGGGGTATGATGGTGGGCAAAAAGCACCTGACTGGACAGTTTTCGGGAGCGCACAAACGGTCTAAACGTCACGATTTCACAGCGTAATTGTACCATATGATCGTTACCATAGCGAGTCCGGCACCCACTTATCCCACAGCCCATCTGGGATATTTTGGGATAAATTTGGGATAAAAGGAGTCTGATACCGACATGTCAAAAACAGGTATTTTAGTGGTGTGCGTTTTGCTTATTTTTACCGGGTCAGCCATCGCACAACAGGAAGATATTCACACTATCTTGCTGGATGTTACCTGTACTGAATTACCTGCGTCAGACGTTATAGACGCAATATTTGCAGTGCTGGACGACGCCAGATTTACCGTTTTACCCGCCGATACACCCGGCGCAGAGGCTCCAACATTGCTCATCACTCTCGATAGCGACTGCAACAGCTTAGCCGGTACTGTTCGCCTGATAGACATCGTTTATGAAGCGCCATCGCCACTCATCAGGCCTACCTCCAGTCGGCAGATCCCAATTATCTCTGCGGAGACCGTTCTTGACATGGCACACTACGCAGTCAACGATTGTACGACCGCTTTTGCAAACGATGATGGGACATATCCGTTCTTCGAAGCGAACTGCGCACTGCAATCAGGCGATTTTGCGGCAGCCATCACACTATATGAACAGCTGCCACAGGGTGACCTGGCAGCGGCAACAAACCTTTCATGGGCATATTTACAGAGTGGAGCACCAGAGCAAGCATTTAACGTGATGGATAGTGCAGTTGCATCACTGACAGATGTAGAGAACGAATATAATGCTACCAGACTGGTAGAGACACTGGCCGCCGCTGGCGCGATTCGAGCGCTTGCTTTTGATTTCGACACAGCTATCGCTTACCTGACCCGTGCTATCGAAACTGCCGAAGCCTATGCCCTTCCACCATCGTTGATTGCAGAGCTTTATCGCCAGCGCGGTGATCACATCTTCCTGATATACGAGTGGGATCGGGTACTGACGGATTACAACCGTGCTATTGAACTGGATAGCTCAGACGCCGATGCTTACTTTGCGCGGGGAGTGTTGTATTACACACAGGGGCCACGTCCGCTGGCACTTGCAGATTTTGAGACGTTTCTCGCCCTTGCGCCGATTGATGCACGCCGCGCCGAAGCAGAAGGGTATATTGAAAGCATCGAAGTGGAACTGGACGCCCTTGGCGGCGACGACGTAGAAGCCTTCCCACCCGGAGGATAACACTGTGGGGCAGGTATACCTGCCCCGGTGAATGCTACGCCGCACCAAAGGCAATACGCCCGGTTGCGATCAAAATTATCATCACCAGCGCAATGATGTTCAACAGCACAAACAGCGCCACGATCAACAGTTCAACGGGTGTCATGCCAGACCGTTCCCCGCCGCTGCCGTCGTCAATTACGTTATCGGCATTATCGTCAGGATTAAAGTCATCGAAATCATCGTCAAAATCGCGTAGTGAGTCAAAATCACTCATAGAATGGGTGCCCTTTCGTTCATTCAACCGGCCAGCTTGATGTGAGCACAGTATAGCGCATTGTCAGTTAATGCGCTTCCACGTGCTGTCAACCAGCCGGTACTCCACAATCTGTTCAGCCTCGCCCCCCCGGGCCAGTGCCCGCAGTATCGGCAGGCCATCTACGCCAGTATCCAGTTGTACAGAGGCAACATCATATGTCACATCCAGCACCGGCTGCTGGAAGCGGCTGAATGCAAGATCAGTTACCAGCGGATCACGTGTGTCGTACAGACTGACAAACAGTGCCTCGTTTCCCTGTCGACGCAGTTCCTCTTCAAGATTCAGACGCCACGTAAGGTAGTCGCGCCAGTCCACTTCTAGCTGTGCAATGCTGGCAACACCGGCTGCAGAGGCAAAATTTTGCAAGCTGGCGCTGGTATCCAATGATTGAACCGCGCTACCAAGGGCCTCCTCACCGTAACGTGTCACATACGAACTCATAAAGTAACTGCGTGTATCAATAGAGGTAAACCCACCAATAAGCCACGCCTCCAGTGCATCTCTGGCAAAAGCGGCCTCAGTTGCCGGGATTGGCTGTACCGCCCCGGCAGACTGCTCAACCAGCCGCACCGCAATCGCGTCTGCAACAGCCTGCTGCAACGCGCTATCAAAAGGACGGTCGTAACGTGCACGGCCCACAAAAGGTGATGGCACCTCCAGCAGGCAGCTATTGGTCTCACTCCACTTCAGTTCGCCCCCCTGCACCGGCACAATTGCCACGGCAAGCGGTGGCAACCCGTCACAATTGAGAGGCCCGCACGCAAAAGCCACCCACCGTGACAACTCATCTGCCATGCGCTCTGCCAGTGGGCGGTCAACATCATCGTAGCGAATAATTACTGTGCCCCGATCAATGGTTTGCTGCTCTCCCCAGAACGTGTAGTCTGGCGGCACATGACGCCAGCCATCGTCGGCATAGCGCCAGTAAAACCATGTCTGTACATAGGGGATGCCATCAATGATTTCTTCAACCTGAACCCGGCCACGAGAGCCATCAACCTCGACACGGATCACATTGCCAGTGAGCTGTACGTCGTAATCCACCTTGAGCGCCTGGTATTCGTCAAATTCAGCAATTTGCTCCTGTGCCCACGATTCACTTGCACTGCGTTGAATATTCAGAAAGGCATTTCTGTCGGAGACACGCAGCGTAGCAACTTCTGCCTGAACCGTATCAACAAGGGCACGCTCAATCTCACGGTCTACTACATTGAGGCGCCATACAAAAAACCCATAAACTGCCCCGAACAGGCCAATCAGGATGAAAATCCCCAGCAGCAATCGTAACTGTGCCAGCCGTCGCTGACGTCTGGACTCCAGATCTTCGCCACCACCCTGCACAACCGATTGCTCGGCCTCAATTTCCCAATCCAGCTTGATGCCCATCGTTAGCTCCCACCGCTTACCGTTACATCGCCATCATACACGGTAACGTGTTCGTTGTTGGTCGTTTTGATAACCAGACCACCGTCCACCAGCACATCAACTGCTTCGCCGCTTATAGTTTTACCGTCTCTGGCAGTAACGGTAATAGGCTGCCCGAGAGATGACATGCGTGCTTTGTACGTGCTCAGAATGTAACCGGTTTCCAGTTTTACCAGCCAGTCATCCAGATGAAACAACAGT
>JBCCQC010000073.1:0-11306 GCA_039024535.1 Chloroflexota bacterium | reverse complement strand
GCGGTGTTTCCCATTTTTCAGTACGGATGGAATAATAATGAACGCTCAGGTGGTCGATGTCGCGTTCCGCATGTTCCAGGACAAGTTCATTCCAATGACCATATAAATCTGTCGGTACACCCACTGCAATCAGTTCAAGTTCATCATCTACCGCACGCATCGCCCGGACGAATTCCAGATAGCGGCGTGCGTACGTCTCTGCATCCATATGACCATGTTGCCAATTGCCAAATTGCTCGTTGCCAACGAACCAAAGTTTGAGATTATAGGGTTCGGGACTGCCATTCGCAGCACGCATCGCACCATATTTCGTTTCCGCGCTACCATTGCAATACTCCACCCAAGCAGCTGCCTCTTGCGGTGTACCCGTCCCCATCTTGACGGTCAGCACAGCGTCAGAACGGACGAGTTCGCAGAGTTCGATAAACTCGTCCGTTCCCATGTCGTTTGTTTCCCATTGATGCCACGCGGTGTCGAGATAACATGGGCGCCGGTCACGGTCACCAACACCTGACCGCCAATCATATGCCGAGACAAAATTTCCACCGGGATAGCGTAGAAACGTCGGTCGCCAGTCACGCAAGGCAGCAATAACATCGGCGCGGAAACCATGCAAATTATCCGATGGCATGACAGATGCACACCCAATCCACAGGTTGCCAGCATGTTCAATCGTGATGGTCAATGCGCCATTCGTATTGTCTTTATGAGGTGTGAGGCGGGTTTCGTAGGTTGTCCAGTCGTCTGCTACAGCATCAATATGCCATTTCGCATCCCCCAGTGAAATTGCCACCGCCTGTCCATCACCTTTCAGTACAAGACGGATGTCATACGATGTATCTGCCTGAAGGTACAACCCTTTTTGTTGAATGCCATGTGGCTTTCCCCCTGCCTCTGAGATGGTAATGCGCTGCGATTGTGAACCTGTGTAAAAGGTCGTGTTGTCATGAACAAAGCGAACGCGCCCATAATCAGGGTTTACAGCCTCCCACGGAACAACAATGCCTACATTGGGGTTGATGTTATGAAGTCCCTCACTTGCGCCTGTGTACATCCAATCATGCCCTGCGAATTTACGGTCACGCAGCATCTCTGCCCAGATGCCACCATAAACTGACTGCCCGACATGCTCCAGGTTCGCACCATACAAATAGTCATGGACTTCGCCAATAATATGCGTGTGGTCGAGCTTGATGGATGCTTTGAGGGTCATAGACGGTCGTCCTGGTAATCGATATGCCATGTGGTCGTAATTGGGGTCGGTTCATAGTAGGAATGCCAATTCGATGCGTGACGTCGGGCGATGTTCGCAAGATGCCGGATACGTTCAACACCGACGGATTGCAACCACGTGAATCGCTCATCGTGGTTTGAGATTTTGCACGCTTCTCCCCACACTGCACGCCCGACGATAAAACCACATGCGCCTGCTTTGCACGCGATTTCAACCTGTTGGGTGAACGTATCAAAGGTTACGCCCGCACTGAGGAGCACCCACGGGCGCGAGAGACTGCGGGTCAGGGCTTCACACGCAGGTTGCCATTGCAACACATTCGCACTATCTGCTGGGAACTCCAGCTTGAGAATATCTGCGCCGAGTTCATCGGCACGCTTTGCTGTCTGGATAACTTTTTGCTGCTTATCGTCACCATCTGTGTTGATAACAATGGGTTCGGCATACAGTGGAATGTCGTACTGACGGCATTTTTCGACGACTTGCTGAATTGTCGAATCTTGCCTCGCACACAATGCCTCATCATCGGGATCGTAGTAGTAGAACAGCTTCACGCCGTCCGCGCTCATCCGTTTGATTTTTTCTACTGACCAGTTCGGGCGAATCTCAACCACTTGCGGTAGGGGTTGCATGTTGTAATCAGCTTTTTCGAGTTCGACAAGCAAACCAATGGACTTTGATAAACCACCGCCAACTGCCTGTGCTGCGCCATAGACAGGGTCTAAAAGTGTGCCTGTGATGTGTTCGCGCAGTGCAAACACAACCTGATGTTTGATGATTTCCATTGTTTCATCGGGCACGCTACGTGGCTCATCAGGATTGATAGCACGCCGCAACGAATCCAGATGATCTATTGCCAGCACGCCGAAAACACCCTCATGGCTGGCACGCTGCAAAGCCCGAAATTTACCGATGGAGATTTGCTTAACCATCGGTTTTTATCCAGACACTCTTTACTTCTGTGTAGAGGTCGATGGCTTCTTTGCCCATCTCGCGCCCATGACCACTTTGCTTGTACCCCCCGAACGGCGATGCAGCATCCGTGTTGCCCCATGTGTTAATCCAGATTGTGCCAGCTTGCAGCTTCGAGGCGAAGCGGTGTGCTTTGCTCAGATTGGTTGTCCATAAGCCTGCTGCCAGCCCAAAATGCGTATCATTGGCGCGTTTCAGTACATCACTGGCATCATCGAAGGGCATTGCACACACAACCGGGCCGAATATTTCTTCGCGGTTGATTTTCGCGTCGTCCGTCGTGTTGATGAAAATCGTCGGCTCGATGAAATAACCCGTCTCTTTGAGTCGTTTACCACCAACGACAGCCTCCCCGCCTGCGCTATATCCATCATCAATATAGCCCATCACGCGCTCCATCTGGGCATTGCTGATGACGGGGCCTAGATTCGGCTGTTCGGCGTTCATCCCCGCATCAACTTTGATGTTGGCAACTTCATCAACCATACCCTGCACGACTCTGTCGAAAATACTGCGTTCGATGTACAGGCGCGACCCCGCCGTACACGATTGTCCGTTATTGCCGAATATAGCCCACGTTGCGCCAATGCTGGCATTGTCTAAATCTGCATCTGCAAAGACGATGTTCGGGCTTTTGCCACCGAGTTCCAGTGATACCCTTTTAAGTGAATCGGCGCTGCTACGAATGATCGTTCTGGCGGTGGCGACACTGCCTGTAAAGCCGATTTTGTTCACATCGGGATGCTCTACCAGCGCTGCCCCCGCCACATGACCAGAGCCATTAATGACGTTGAACACACCTGCTGGAAAACCGGCTTCTTCAAAGAGTTGGGCGAGGTACAGGGCGCTCAGCGGTGTTTGTTCGGCTGGTTTAATGATGATGCAATTTCCCGCCGCTAATGCAGGGGCAATTTTCCAGCTTGCCATCAGCAGGGGGTAGTTCCACGGGACAATCAACCCACATACGCCGAGCGGTTCGCGCAGGGTATAGTTGAACATATCCTGTTCATTGACGGGAATGGTGGCCCCTTCAATTTTGGTTGGGAAGCCCGCGTAATAGCGAAAGTGGTCAGCCGATAGCGGAATATCAACGGTGCGTGTGGTTTCATAGGGTTTGCCCGTGTCCAGTGAATCGAGTTGTGCCAGTATTTCGGCACGGTCTTCGATGAGATCGGCCAGGCGCCAGATGCATTTGCTACGTTCGGCAGCAGTCATTTTCCAGCGCCAGTCGCCCTCAAAGGCGCGGCGTGCCGCCCGAACAGCGCGGTCTACATCGGCAGCATCGCCCTCTGCGACATGTGCCAGCACTTGCTCAGTCGAAGGGTCTACAGAAGTGAAGGTTTTGCCACTTTGCGCGTCTACAAATTCACCATCAACGTAAAGTTTGAATGTGCTATCAAGCATCGACTGGACGGTCGGGTGAAGGGGAATATATTGCTCTGGTAGGGTCAGCATCTTATGAATTTGCCGCTAACTTCTGGAAGAAATCGCGGTAGATTGCTGTGCGGTTGATGTCGAGTCCCTCGCGCATAAGGTGACGTGGTGTATCTTTGCGTATCCATTTTCTGTCATCAGTCAAATATGGGGCATCCACCATCAACGATGGCATCCATTCAGGGTGCATCAACCATGCAAAGTTGACGAAGTCCCAGATAATCCAACTACGCCCGAAGTGGTCATCGGTGTCGATCCCCTGGAACGGATAATGCGGGTTATCGGTGTATAATTCATACAGGTAATCGCCGATTGCGCCTTTGCCCTTCACCCATGCTTCCATCTCTGGCAGTGAGATACCAAGCTGTGCGCCAACGTGAAAGCCGGGCAGGTAAACCATCGGCACGCCACTGTCAAACAACAATTGTGACGCAAGCATGTCCTGTTCCATATTGAATGACTCCTGGAATACGTTCATGATGCTGGTTGGATAACCTGCCGTCCATGTGACAACGATATTCTCGATGATTTCGGGAGCAAGCAACAATGCCGACGCAACATTGGTCACTGCACCGATGGCGACAATGTAGAGTGGATCATCGGGTGTGGCAGTTCTGGCAGCGGCTATCATGTGTTCTACTGCGGCGCTCTCGACGGGTGTATCGTAGCTGCCCAGGTAGCGTGTTGAACCGCGCAGCACGTCAATTGTGCCCGTCAAACCCATCCTGTCCATCACAATGAGAATCTCTTCGTAGCTTTTCTCCATGCCAGTACCCGCATCCACCATGGTTACGCCCTGTGGGTCAAGTGCAGCATCACTGCTGATGTCTGTGCCCCTGGCTTGTAACCGTACAAGCTGCCCACGATAACGCTGTACGACGGATGCCGTGCTGTTGGGGTCACGCTTGAGAATCGCGTCTGCTTCGCGTAGCTCATCCATGCGATTACGAAATGAATACGGGGCAGCGTATATTGCCTCGATGTTAAGTTCATCCCGGGATTGCAACGCCCATGCCAGCGCAAATTGGTCGTCAATTTCGTTGCGTGTGTCGGTATCAATCACGCATCGCACCGGCCCTTCTGGAAGCCGCAAAATGTGCCGATAGTATTCTTCAGATAATGTGGGGAATTGGCTCATGGTGGTCATGCAATCACTCCATCGGTGCGTAATTGTAGAATTGCCCCCGCGTCGTAGCCCAATTCAGCGACCACCTCATCGGTGTGTTCGCCTAATGTGGGGGGATGCCGATAATAAACAAGCGGTGTTTCTGAAAGGTGCACCGGGGTTGCTAACGACTTCACGATGCCCAATGCGGGATGGTCGAGTTCGATAATCATGCCGCGCTCAATGATATGTGGGTCGGTGAGGGCTTCTTTCACAGTGTTAATGCGTCCACATGGGACACCAATCTCGCGGAGTTCAGATAGCCAGTGGTCGGTGGTATTTGTCTTTATAATCTCACGAATAAGCGGGAGTAGTTGCTCATAATTGGCGATGCGTGAGCTGTTGGTGGTAAAGCGTTCGTCGGCAGATAGGTCATCGCGCCCAACATGTTTACAGAATGCTTGCCAGATATTGTTTGACCCCACGCCAAGAATGAACCAGTCGCCATCACGACCCTGCACAGCTTCGTAAGGCACAACCTGCGGATGGCGATTGCCACGCCTTGGAGGGTCTTCACCATCTGCGAAATATTCTCCGGCGTAATTTTCGAGCCATGTCATTTGCCCTTCTTGCAACGAGCTATCGAGGAATTGCCCGCGCCCGGTTGTGTGGCGTGCATTGAGTGCGGCGAGAATGCCGATCAATGTGAACATGCCGCATGTCATATCGGCTATCGGGGTTGGAAAGCGCATTGGCGCCCCATCGACTTCGCCCGTAATTGCCATCATTCCCGATTCAGCCTGCGAAACAAGGTCATAACCGGGTTGCCCTGCGCGTGATCCTGTGCGTCCGTAGCCACTGATTGACGTGTAAATCAAGCGTGGGTTGATGTCGCGCAATGAGTCATAGTCAATGCCATATTTTTTTAGCGATGCAGTTGTCGCCAAGTTCGTCATGAACACATCGGCATCTTGCACTAACCTGTAGATGATTTCGCGGCCTTCTTCCGCACGTATGTTAAGCGCAATGCCACGTTTGTTGCGGTTTACGGCCAGGTAATAGCAACTCTGGTCGCCAATATAGGGGGGTGCCCATTGCCGTGATTGGTCGCCAACAACTGGACGTTCAATCTTGACGACTTCCGCGCCCAGATCACCAAGCATCATCGCACAATAGGGGCCTGCTAACGCCTGTGTCTGGTCTACCACTTTGATGCCAGCAAGCGGCGGTTGTTGTTCCATGCGTATTATCCTTTGCCTGTGTTTGTTGAAATTGCCCGTGTGGGTTCAAGACGACGCTTACTGAAAAGTAAAAGGGATGCCACCAGCGCACACATTGCCCATGTCATCAACGCGGGGTTCCAACCACTTCTATCGAGTATCCACCCCAGACCAAAACCCGCGACACCACCGCCCACGCTTGAAAGCGTGTTTACAAGGCCTGTTACGGATGATGTGCGTCCTTTACCTGCCAGCACAATCGGCACTGAACTCACTACCAGACCGATTGCACCGTTCACGACGATGAGTGCCACCGTCACAAAGAGCAATGCCAGCGTCCCTGCGCTGAGGATCGCCACTAACAATGCAATGCTGGTCGCAATCAACAATCCGGCTGTTGTCGTGATAACCCGTCCGGTGCGATTCACCAGTTGCTGTGCGAGAAACAGGCCCCCGAGCGCGATGACCTGCATAATTGCCGCTGCAAAGCCAATCAACGTGGCAGAAATAGTCGTCGTATCCTCAACATAGCTGGGCAACCACAGCAAACTGCCGGCATGGATGAACCCCACAAGCCCTGCTGCCAGCAACACCTGCCACAGTAAGCGAATCTCCGAGGTGGCATCACCCATGCGGAAATGCGTTGCACCCGACCTCGGCGCATCAATGCCTGACAGCCACCAGAAAATGAGTATCCCCGTGAGGAAAATTGCAGGTAAGAAGAAGGCGATTCGCCATTGTCCATTGGCGGTTAGCACGCCAATGAGCGACCATGTAACCGCAGTACCCACCACATAGCTAAACGGCATGATAGTCGAGATGCGTTTGGTTTCGGCTACATCAAAGCGTTCCGCGATAATGCGTAACATTGGTGACCAACCTGTTGATTGTGCAAACCCGTTGATGCCCCACAGTATCAACATGACCCACAACGATGTTTGTAACGAGAATGCCAGATTCATCCCAATCGTGACCATCAAACCGATTGTAACAATCCAGCGTGGGCTGACGTGTGTACCGAGTTCACCAACAATCAGCGTCCCCAATGCATAAGCGCCAAAGAAGACCGTTCCCAGCAGCCCGACTTGCGCCTGAGTAATGCTCAAATCGGTTGCGATGTTCTGTAGCACAGGGCTGATATTCACGCGCCCCAGATAATACGCAGCGTAAGTAATCCATAACACAGGTACAATATGATGTAACTGGACGGCGCTGGTCTTATCCATCATACGTCAACAGGCACAACCCACAGACTATCCGACGGAAAATGCACATCGACCGTTTCGCCTTCCTGAATTTGATTGAGGTTATCTGCGCTGCGTGTTGCCTCAACATCATGGTTGCCGATTCGGATTTTGTAGCGCGTATATGTGCCAACGTAAATCCGTGACTGTACAACCCCCTGCACACAATTTTGCGATTGCCCCTCGTTGAGCTTGATTTGTTCAGGGCGGATTGTCAGCCTGACGTTTCCATCTGGTGCTTCTTCTACTTTCCGGGCATTAAAGTGGAAGTCGCCAATATCCGTACTGACTCTGTCATCTCGTCGCTGTGCTGGAATAAAGTTCACACCGCCAAAAAACCGCGCCGCACGTTCGGAAATCGGACGACTGTAGAATTCCACAGGAGAGGCGTACTGTTGCAACAAACCATCGAATATCAGGGCAATGTTATCTGCAAGGAGTACCGCTTCCTCCTGGTCATGGGTGACGAAAACCGTCGTGACCTGCAAGTTATTCTGGATCGTCAGGATAAGTTCGCGCATTTCGTCACGTAAGTGAGCATCCAGGTTGCTGAGCGGTTCATCCAGCAACAACAACTTCGGGTCAGTGATAAGCGCACGTGCCAGTGCCACCCGTTGTTGTTGCCCGCCTGACAGTTGCGACGGACGACGTTCAGCAATGTTCGGTAATTTCACAAGGGCGAGCATTTCATCCACTCGCTTCTGGATGGTCTTCTTATCAACCCCGCGCATCTTCAAACCAAAGCCCACGTTATCGCCCACAGACATATACGGGAACAGCAGGTAATTCTGGAAGACCATCACAGCACCCCGTTTTTCCGCAGGGACAGACGACACATCCTCACCATCGAACAGGATGCGCCCCGATGTCGGGTTAATTAACCCGGCCAGCATTTTGAGGGTGGTTGTTTTACCACAACCAGATGGGCCTAAAAACGCAATGAGTTTCCCTGTTGGAATATCGAGTTCAAAGTTGCTGACGGCGGGGACATCTGAGCCGAGATAAATTTTCGTGAGATTGTCAATAAAGACGTGGGTCATACTTTACCGAACCCTCCGATAGCCGCTGAATTGCCAGATAAGAAACGTGATGAAAGAATGAGGATCAAAATGGCAGGTGCGATGAATACCAGCGACATCGCCGCAATGTTGGCGTTGTTGCCTCCGGATGCCGTCGAAAACAGCAGCACAGGCAGCGTGATAATGCGCCCACTACCAATAAGAAATGTCAGGATATATTGCCCCCAGGACACGAGGAACGCGAACAAGCCTGCGACCACAATGCCCGGAAAAATTGCAGGGAATGTCACATGTATGAATGTCCGCACGGGGCCCGCACCCAGCGAACGTGCCTGTTCTTCAAACTCCGGGTTGTAGTTCGCAAATACCCCTGAGAGCGTTAGCACAACGTAGGGCATCACAGGGACGAGATGCACCAGACCCACCCCGAAAATTGTGCCAGCCAGTCCCCAGCGCAAAAAGTTGATGTTCAAGCCGATTGCCACCGCAATACCGGGAACAATCGTTGGTGCGAGTACGAGGAATTCAACGATGATTTTGCCACGAAATTGATACAAACCGAGTGCGCGTGCCGCCGGTAAGCCGATGATAATCGACACCAATGTGACGCTGACGGCGATGATTGTGCTGTTCCACAGCGCCTCAATCACCCTGGAATTGGGATCAATGATATTTTCCCATGCTCTCAGGGTAATCTCCTCGGGTACCAGTTGTGGATAGAACCATCGGAAAGCGAACGCGTTGATGAAAAACCCGACCAACGGCGATAGTAACGCCAGAATCAGTACGATAACGGCGGTGTGGTGCAGTATAAGAAACAGAGGGGAGCGTTTTTGAGTCATCGTCAGTTATCCCTCACGCACAGTACGGCGGCTAATCCACATGTAGAGCAGCACCAGAATCAACACAAGGAAGGCGATAATCATACTCATTGCCATGCCCTCGGCACGCGCATTCAAATCGGGGTCATTGAAGAAGCGCAGCGAAGTTACAGGTAACATACGCGGGAAGCGCACCCCCAGCAGCGCAGGCACTTCGTAAGCTCCAAAGGTGAAGGCAAACACAATAATTGATGCGGATAACACACCGGGCATTATCAACGGCAGGATCACATAGCGGAAGCGCTGCCATGTATTCGCGCCCAGTGAGCGTGCGATGTCTTCATAGTCCTGCCCCAGTGATGTCAATATCGCCAGAACAATCACACCGATGAACGGGAGTTCCTTCCAGATGTAGGCAATGATGATGCCAAGCCCCCAGCTATCACGCACTAAAACGGGGAACTCATTGGGAAAGGAAATAATGTTCAAACTCGCGCCAATACGAGATAGCAAGCCACTCTGCGATAACAAGAATGAGATGCCTATCGCTGCGACCACATGTGGAATCGGCAAGTTGAGTTGAAACAAAAAGGTCGATACGCGCTTGCCAATGAAGGTACGACGCAGCAGAAGCGCCGCCCCAATTGCCAACACCGCCGAAATCGCGGTACTGGCAATGCTCACCCACAGGTTCAACGCGAGGCCACGCCAGAATGTTCGGGCATGTTCGCCAAACAAAATATTATTGTATGCATCAAGGCTGAGTGTCGTTGCACCAATGCGCGGATTCCAACCAAGACTCTGTATAACGCCATAGAACAATGCACCAATGAACAACACAATGATAACGATCAGTGTTGGTGCAAGCATTATCGGGATGCGCCAGCGTTCCCAGGACATAAAACGCCCCTCAAAAAGAAAATTGGATTTCAGGAAGTGTAAAACAGCCTGTGTTGTAAGGGCGTAGCATACTACGCCCCTGTACTTACTCAGGTAGGGTCATGACCCTACCTTGAACTTACGTGCAGGTTCTTGAGCGAATGCGTCCACTCAGTTCTGAAGAACGTTCGATTCCCAATCGGATTCAATCTGTGATTGGTACTCTGCTGCAATGTCAGATACCAGTGATGCCGCAAGTTCAGCAGGGTCAGCCGCACCATCGCCAAGGTTCATAACGGCTTCTTCCAATGCAGCGACCATCATTTCGTCTTCCACGCGGTTTACGTCAATGCCGAAGCCAAGCCCGAAGCCGTTTTCCGGCAAAACCTGTTCTGCCTGGCGGTCAGGGCGCAGAATCAGGTCTGCCAGGACCAGTGCGGCAGCTTTATTCGGTGCATTGAATGGAATCGCAACATAGTTGAAGTCACCGATCATGTTGTCTTCGAATGCGAATGCCTTAGAGGTCGGTGGAATCAGACCTTCTGCAATTGCAGGGCCTGCGCCCGAAATCGCCTGTGTGATCGTGAAGTCTACTTCGCCGTTTGCAAACAGTTCATGCAATTCGTTGACTGTAGCAGGGTAGGTTTCACCACCGCGCCACAGGTTTTCTTCCCAGCCGTTGAGCGTCTCCCATAGAGCCGGGGCGTGTTCGTCGTAGAGTTCCTGGTTAAAATCACCGACCCATTGTTCCTGGCCGCCACTGACTTCAAACAGAGCTTGTTTTACGAAGCGTGTCCCCTGGAACGCGCCAGGCCCCGGTGCGATGTAGGTGAAGCGCCCCGGATTGTCTTCAATCCATTGGGTAAGTTCAGCATAGCTGCGCGGGAGGTCATCTTCGCTCATGCGTGCTGTGTCGTAGATAAAGTGGAATTGTGCGCCTGACCATGGGCTTTCAAACCCATTCACCGGGCGGCCAAAGTCAAGATTTACAGCGGGGTTTGTCCAGTCAACCAGTGCGCTGTTCGGGATATTTTCTGCCCAGGGGCCATAAAGCAGTTCGGCTTGCTGCAAGGTGAAGAAGTTTTCGCCATTGATCCAGATAAGGTCAATAGAGCCGTCATCGCCCTCCACGCCTGCTTCCGCTTCACTGAGGACCTGGTTCACGGCATCAACCGTATCGGCCAGTGGTACACGGTTCAGCGTAATGCCGAACTCCTCCATCAGGGGAACACCGTAAGTGGTATCCACGAAGTCATTGATGGCATCTGAGCCGCCCCACATGTACCAGTTGACAGTTGCGCCTTCAGCCTCTGCCATCACATCATCCCAGCTTTCAAAGCCGGGTGGTGCGTCCATGTCCATCATGTCATCCTGTGCG
>JBCCQC010000072.1:0-11438 GCA_039024535.1 Chloroflexota bacterium | reverse complement strand
GGCGTCTGGCTGTGCGGGTCATCCGCGCATCCATTTCCCGGTCAATGTACTGATTGAGCGCACTGGCCCCGGCAGAGGCGGCCACACCGCCAATGATCGTCAGTACCGTAACCACAAACGGCGGGATGCCATCTGCGGCAATGAACATGGCTGTAACCGTTGTGAAGATGAGCAGGGCAACGATGCGAGGCTTTGAAAGGTCGTAGTAGTTTTTAAGTACCTCGCGTACAGTGTGACGCGATGTGACATGTGTTGTCATAGGGTGTGTAAGTTCTTCCTGACAGCAAAAAATACGGTACAGATGATACTAACGATATGAAAGGCCGTTCAGGGCGCTGTTGCTATGATGCCGTTTCTGCCGGGAGTTCGCCACCCGCTGGCTGTTCATTGGTGCTAGTGCTGTTACGGCGCAGCTTCGGCAGGGCCTCACCGATGGTTTCATGGTTAGCCGGTTCTTCGGCTTTGGCCTGTTCGATGCCCCGGTTCAGGAAAAAGAAGATAGCCGCCCCGGTGAGGCCCGCCCCGGCCACATTGAACACAACAGCACCGAGTAAAATGAAGAAC
Organism: Chloroflexota bacterium; assembly: GCA_039024535.1. Lineage (GTDB taxonomy): Bacteria > Chloroflexota > Anaerolineae > Aggregatilineales > Phototrophicaceae > DAOTTY01. The sequence goes on along the minus strand of JBCCQC010000072.1, from coordinate 10,874 downwards.
CAGAGTCCCTGGTTGCCAGCAAACTCAGAGACAGAAGCTTCTGGCCGTTCGGTTACGGTGGCAAGCCCCGGCATAATGTTGCTGGCGCCCTCGGCTGCAATGAGAGATGTCAGGCCGCCGCCAATTGCAAGCAGAACAATTGCAGCTACAAAAATCATCAAACGACGTGTGGTTGTCATAGTCGGTTTCCTGTAAACTTAAACGCCTGATTAAATATTGTTAATTGTACTTATTGTCACAATGACCCGCAAGGATAATCACGGTTGCATGGGCAGGCTTACCGTAAACGTGGAGCCTTTGCCAACTGTGCTTTCCAGCGTTACAGTACCCCTGTGTTTTTCCACAATCGTCCTGACGATTGATAGCCCCAGCCCACTACCACGGATCTTGCTGCGGTTGTTGAACTTCCCGCGCTCGAACGGCTCAAAGATTTGCTGGTGATATTCTGCTGGAATGCCTTTGCCGGTGTCTGTAATGGCGAAAGCGACGTGAGAATCGGTCGTTTTTGCCGTCACCGTGATGCTGCCCCCAGCCACATTGTATTTAATGGCGTTGCCAACAAGATTGTTGATAACCTGGCGCAGCAGATTCGGGTCTGCGGGGACATCCGGTAAGTCTTCGGGGATGTTCGTTGTGATGGTGATGTTATGTTCTGCTGCTGCACCACCCAGAAAGGAAACCCCTTCACCGATCAGTAACCGCAGGCTGCACGGTTCCGTGTTCAGCGGTGCATCCTGGCCCAGCCGGGACATCTCCAGCACATCGTTCACCAGCTTTTCCATACGGTTCAGGCCATCTATTGCCCGCTCCAGCATGTACCCCTGCCGCTCTTCCAGTGGCCCGGCCTGTACTGCAAGGTCAATAAAGCTGCGGACAGAAGAAATAGGCGTTCGCAGGTCGTGGGCAAGTATGCGAATGAAATCCTGTTCGTAGTCGTTAGGCTCCGCCATAGTGGTTATATATCCTCGGGTGGGTACATCAATTCAGAAATCTGATTGAGTGCGCGTGCCAGCCGTGTTCCATGATACGTCAGAAAGCTGCCATCAATCAGGTAAATTTGCTTGCTTTTTGCTGCCGGGATGTCCAGCTTGCTGAACCATTCTACGTGCTCATCGGTAAATGCCAGCGGGTAAGCCGGTAACAGCACCAATTCGGGTTGTGCTGCTTCTACTTCATCTGTCGTGACGATAGGGTAGCGGGTGGCGTCTTCTGCCGGGTTGCTGGCAGAACCCTGCGGCATTTTATGGGCAAATACGCTGGTGCCCCCGGCAGTTTTCAGCAGATCGTGGGCGTAAGTATCCGGCCCTACCGTCACGAACGGGTCTGGCAGCAGTGGCGCGAACACTCTGCGCACGATTCCAGCATCATCCTTGGCTTCGCTGGCACTGCCTACCCAGTCGATAGTGCGGTTAATCAGGTTCACGCGCTCGTATTGCAGCCGGTCGTCTACATGGAAGGTGTACAGCACATCCCAGATCAGATTCATAGCGTCCAGCACGGTACGCGGGAAGGTACGCCACACGGTCAGTCCGGCGGCTTCCAGTTGGACGATGTCTGCTGTGGTGTTTTCTTCCTCGTTGGTGATGACCAGATCCGGGCGCAGGCCTACCACATCATCCACGCGCACTGCGTCCATGCGCCCTACCCGGAATTTGCTATCCAGTTTACCCTCCGGGAACAGGCAATCGTCGGTGATGCCGACAACTTTACTGCCGAAGCCCAGATCGAACAGCGTTTCGGTCATGCCGGGTACCAGCGACACCACCCGGTTCGGCGGTGTCTTTGCGACGATATTCGGCATGTATTTCTGTTCCGGGTTTTCCGGCGCGTTATAGAAGCTCACCCTGTTCCCTGTATCTCACCCTGAAAGTGTACCAGTTGATCGCGCTCTGGCCCTACGCTGACCGTGTTCACCGGTACTTCGCACAGGTCTGCAATCCGCTGGATATAGTCACGGGCGGCCTGTGGCAGGTCATCGGCGCTGCGTGCCCCGGTGATGTCTTCCGTCCAGCCGGGCAGCGTTTCATAGACTGGCACGGCTTTCTCCAGTTCTTCGTTCGTCGCCGGGGGGAACTCGTGGCGGTGGCCGTCAATGTCGTAAGCCACAGCGATCTTCAATTCATCCAGCCCGGAGAGAATGTCGAGTTTGGTCAGCACCATTTCGGTAAAGCCGTTGACCTGTGCCGCATAGCGCAGCAGCACCGCATCCAGCCATCCACAACGGCGTGGCCTGCCGGTCGTCGTCCCGAACTCATCCCAGAAGTTTTCGCCGGTACCGCGCATCTGGTCGGCCACCGGGCCACTTTCAAGTTCGGTGGGCATGGGGCCGCTGCCCACGCGCGTGCTGAACGCCTTCGCCACGCCAACAACGCGGTTTACATGGCGCGGGCCAATGCCCAGCCCGGTCAGTGCGCCGCCTGCTGTTGGCGACGAACTCGTTACAAACGGGTAGCTGCCGTGGTCAATGTCCAGCAGGGTGCCCTGTGCGCCCTCGCACAGCACGGTTTTATCGTCTTTCAGGCTGCGGTACAGATATTCGGTAGTGTCCTTCAGGTAGGGTTTGAGGTACTGCGCTGCTTCGATGTATTCTGTGGCAACGGTGTTCGCATCCAGCGTGTCTGCGCCCTGCTGCGTCAGCATCCCATTTACGCGCTCAATGTGAGCATGAATGGCATCTGCAAAGGCTTCCTCGTGCAGCATCTGCCCCGCACGCAGGCCAAGCCGCCCGGTTTTATCCATGTAGGCCGGGCCAATGCCGCGCAATGTGGTACCGATTTTGTCTTTGCCGCGTGCCTTTTCACTGGCACCGTCCAGCGCGATATGCCCGGACGTAATGATGTGCGCCCGTGTGCTGATAATGAGGCGCTCCGGCGTAATATCAATGCCCTGCCCCCGGATGCGCTCCATTTCGCTCATCAGGTTGACCGGGTTGACGACCAGACCATTACCCAGCAGGCAAGTCACTGACTCGTGCAGGATGCCGGACGGGATGAGGTGCAGCGCGTAGACTTTATCGTCCACATTGACGGTGTGACCGGCGTTATCGCCACCGGCATAGCGGGCTACTATGTTCGATTCTGCCGCCAGCCAGTCTGCCACGCGGCCTTTACCCTCATCACCCCACTGAGCGCCCACCAGTATTGTTACAGGCATAAAAACTATTTCCCCTTGTGTGTTGATCCGCTACCGGGCACAGCAGGCCGTGCCCCTACTGCGAATAGGCTGTGCCGGGGGCAATCGTGATCTGTTTATTGCCCCATGCCTCCAGTGTATCACCAAATGCTAGTGCTGCACCCACGCTAATGCCCACCATAATCACATCGGCGTATTCTGCCATCATGATCTGCGCCGCAGCAGTTTCCGCCAGCCCCACAGACTCCGGGAGAACGCCAGCGTGTTCCAGCCAGTTAATGCCATCCACAACAGTTTCGCCGTCCAGCAAATATGCCCCGAACACGGAAGCCGCTGTGCCCTCTGCCAGAATAATCGCCCCCCGGTCGTGGGCTGCTTCCACCCCCGCGATGACCGCGCCCAGCACATACGATTTCACCTCGCGGGGTGGGGCGCTGCTGCTGACAACCACAATAGCGGCGTCGGTAAGCTGCTGCTTGATGGTGTTGTCATCTTCGGTCATTGCATTGACCAGATAACCCGCTGGCCCACCCAGTTCCTGCATGTCGTTGAGCACATCATCGGCGGCAGCGGCGTCATCCAGCACAATCACGGCCAGTGCGCCGTCCACATCCAGCCGTTCGATGACTTTTGCGCGGATGGCCCCGGTAGGTTCCGTGCCGCCAGAAAGCACCAGCCAGCCCCCGCCATCCCGCCATGTGAAAATGCTCTGCGTGGGCATACTAAATCTCGTCAATCAGCACATAACTGGCCGCTGCCCGTGCCATCAGCGCCGCACCCAGCGGCAGTGCGTCCTCGTCGAAGTCGAAGCGTGGGTGGTGATGCCCGTAGTTCAACTCACGCTCGTCGTTGGCGCTGCCCACAAAGAAAAACATGCCCGGAATATCGTCCATGAGGAAAGACATATCCTCTCCAACCATCGCACGTTCGTCCATCACAAAGGCGTCTTCGCCCACGATGTCGGTAAAGGCATCGCGTACCTGCATGGCAACTTCGGCATCATTGGAGACTGGCATGGTGCCCTCGGTGAAATTGACTGTGGCCGTGCAGCCCATTGCCTTTGCAATGTTCTCTGTGATTTCGACCAGCCGGGTTTCCAGAAGTTGCCTCACTTCCGGCTTGAAGCTGCGCGTGGTGCCGCCGATGGTCGCTTCCATCGGGATGACGTTGTTCGCGTGCCCTGCGTGAATTTGCGTGGCAGAGACAACTGCTCCTTCCAGCGGATCCATATTGCGAGAGGTAATAGTTTGCAGCCCCGTGATGACGTGCGCTGCGCACACAATCGGGTCAAGAGCGTCCTGCGGCATGGCCCCGTGGCTGCCCTTGCCGCGAATCGTGATGGTGAATGAGTTCGATCCGGCCATCACCGGGCCGGTTGCTACACCCAGCTTGCCCAGCGGCAGGTAATTCCACAGGTGCAGGCCCAGGCTCACGTCCGGGCGTGGGCTTTCCAGTACGCCATCCTTAATCATGGCTGCTGCGCCGGCTGCAATTTCTTCGGCTGGCTGGAACACGAACTTCACACGGCCACGCATTTTGTCGCGGTGCGCGGATAGCATTTTTGCTACGGCAAGGCTCATTGTCGTATGCCCGTCGTGGCCGCAGGCGTGCATTTTGCCGTTCGTCTGCGAGATATAGTCCGTGCTGTTCTGCTCATAGACGGGCAGCGCGTCCATATCGGCACGGATGAGCACAGTCGGGCCGTCGCTGTCGCCTTCCAGAATGCCAACGACGCCAGTTTTGCCGACGCCGGTCTGCACTTCCATACCGAGGTTGTTCAGTTCTTCGGCCACAATACCAGCCGTGCGCACTTCCTCGAAAGCAATCTCCGGGTGTTGATGCAGGTCACGGCGGCGGGCAATCATTTCATCGCGGAGTGCGTCCGCTTCTGTTTTAAAGTTGATTGTCATTATCTTTTCTCCTATGCCAGCGACATTACCCGGAAGTGTTCGACATAGCGCGGCATATCCTCCGGGGCGGTCGGGTCGAGGCTGCGCTTTTTGATGCGTTCCAGGTTTTCTTCAGTCGCTTCGAACTGGCTTTTGTGTTCCTTCAGGGCTTCCAGTTTGCGGTCAATGTGGTCGGTTACGTCCACAGTGACGGTTTGGTCTGCCGGAATAGCGATATACAGTCGGGCCACCTTGTGCGGTTCCAGGCCCTCGTCGCGCTCATGCTCAATGAAGTTGAGGCGGTCACGGGCCGTTGGGAACACAGCGGCCAGTGTCGCATCGCCGATAGCGCGGTGGTCAGGGTGGTTGATGTAGCCGGTGCCGTACCAGAAGGCTGTCGGGTCGCTGGTTACAACCGTATCCGGCTTTTGCAGGCGAATCTGGCGTACAAGCTGGCGGCGCAGTTCGATAGACGGTGCCAGTTCGCCATCCGGATGGCGCAAGAACAGCACGCCCTTCGCGCCCAGTACTTCGGCTGCCTTACGCGCTTCTTCCTCACGGATTTCGATCAGCCGTTCGGATGTCATTTCCGGGTCGGCGCTGCCTTTGTCACCGCTGGTTGCCAGCAGCAAATGCACGTCTGCGCCCTCGGCGGCCCATCGTGCCAGTGTTGCGCCACAGAAAAACTCAGCATCATCCGGGTGCGCGAAGATGCCCAGCACGCGCTCTATTTTGTGTGGTGTTTCCTCGGTCATGCCGATTAATTATCCTTCTTTTTGCCAGGTTTTGCGCCACAGTCACAGGGTTCGTCGTCATTGTGTTTATCACAGGGCTGCGATGATTTTTCCTGAAGTTTACGCAGTTCCTCCAGTGGCACAATGTCCATACGCTCTACCAGCTTGCGCCCTTCCTCCGGGATGATAACAGTTACAGCATCCTGGAGTGGATGTACATCTATCACGCGGCCTTCACCGAATGGTGTGCCGATAATTTTGTTCCGGCGGGGGAGCACCTTACGTGCTTCGACATACTGTTCATATTCGTACACGAGGCAGCAGCGCAGGCGTCCGCACATGCCGGTAATCTCTGACGGGTTGAGGGAGATGCCCTGTACCTTCGCCATTTTGATTGAGATCGGGCTGAAGTCTGTCAGGAAGGAACTACAACAGCGTTCTTCCTTGCCGCAGGCCCCGCCACCACCCAGAATTTTCGCCACGTCGCGGGGGCCAATCTGCCGTATTTCTACTGCTGTGTGGCTGAACTCTTTGCTCAGGTTCTTCAGCAGCTTAGACACATCCATGCGGTCTTCTGCACTGAACATGAACGTGAGCACGCTACCATCGTAGTTATACTGAGCAGAGACGAACTTCACGCCATCCAGACGACCGGTTTTGCGGGCGATTTCCCGGCACTTTTCGAGGGCTGCCGGTTCGTTGGTTGTCCACTGCTGCTTTAAAACCAGGTCACGCGGCGTTGCCATGCGCATAATCGAGCGGTACTGGCGCTCCCCGATGGGCACCGCAGCAAATGCCACCACCTGGCCCATCCGTCGGCCACGCGCTGTATCCACAATCACATGGTCGCCGGTTTCCAGTTCAGGGAAGTCCTTGTAGTCAAAGTGGTAGAGCTTGCCAACTTTGTTGAAGCGAACACCAGCAACCATTTGCTGTTGGTCGAGAGTTGTTTCCATACAGGTAAACCTTCAAGCGGGGGGATGCCCCGGCGTTTCTAATTTGTTATGCCTGCCAAGCATAGCGAATTCCGCAGGCAATGGCAATTGCACAACGGGTTTGCAATTGGCGCGGCAACCCCCTATGATAAACACCCTGTAATGGTTTTGCGGGTAGGAGCACCGGGCATGAAAACGCTCGTGATGAAATTTGGTGGTCTTGCGGTGGGCACAACAACGTCGCTCACGCAGGTGTTGAGCATTATTCTACATGAACACGAGCGCTGGAACCGTCTGCTGATTGTCGTGAGCGCCCTTGAGGGTGTAACAGATGCCCTGCTGGAGGCAACGCGGCTGGCACAGGTCAGCAACCGGCGCGGGTACCGGCGCATTTCTGCCACGCTGCGCACGCGGCACATGTCTCTGGTGGAGCATTTGCCACTTGGCCCTACAGAGCGCCAGGCGTTGCAGGCAGATATGGATCGGCTGTTGTTCGAAATGCTGGATCAGTTGCAATCTGTGGCTGATGCCGCGCAGGAAGACCTGTCTGCGGAAAAAGTCGATTCTATTGTGGGTACGGGTGAGCGTCTGGCTGCCCGGATTGTTGCGGCGATGGTGCGCCAGAACAACATCCGTGCCGTAGCAATCGACTCGCAAAGCCTGATTATTACCGACGCTAACTTTGGTAACGCCGTGCCAGATGTAGAGGCAAGCTGTGAGCGCATTACGCAGAACCTGCTGCCCATGCTGGATCGCAAAATTATCCCGGTGATTACAGGGTTTATCGGCTCTACGCCAGATGGCCGCATAACCACACTGGGGCGCGGTGGCAGTGACTACACGGCGTCTGTGCTGGGTAGTTGCAGCGGGGCCGATGAGGTGTGGATCTGGACGACGGTGGACGGCATGATGACCACCGACCCCAACGAAGTGGACAATGCGCGGGTAATTTCTGACATGACGTATGCCGAGGTGGGCGAAATGGCATACTTCGGGGCGCGGGTGCTGCACGCCCGCATGATTGGCCCGCTACAATCGAAGAAAATTCTGCTGCGCATCAAAAACGTCTTCAAACCCGGCCAGGAAGGAACGCTGATTTCGTCTGGAGCGAAAAAGCAGCCGCGCAGCCTCAAGGCCGTCACTGTAATTCAGGGCATCGGGCTGAGTGCAGACCGCAGTGGCCCACTTTCTGCCATTACTGCAACGGTCAATGAAGTATTGATGAGCACAGCAGGCAGCCCTGCAGAGGTGATGATCTCGTCGCAGTCGGCGTCGCGTAGCTTTCTGTGTTTTGTGATCCCGACCAGCAGCGGCCCCAGTGCGGTTCGGGCGGCTATGGATATTCTACAGGCTGAACTGGAAAGTTCCCCGATTACATGGCAGGTAGAGCAGGTGAGCCTCGTGACGATTATTGGCGCACACCTCAACGACATGCAGGATATAATGGCCGGTTTGCTGGGCCAGCTAAAGGGTATTCCTGTGCTGGGGATGGCCCAGGGGCCATCCAATTGCAGCATGTCTTTCGTGATCCCGCCGGAGTCCGTTTACGAAGCACAGGCCCGCCTTCACGATTACGTGCTGGATCACAGTTAATAGCGGCCAAGGTAGCGTTGCAGTTCCCATGCAGTGACCTGGCGGCTATATTCGTCGTATTCCTGGCGTTTGGCGTCCAGGTAACGGTCGCTGATGTATGGCCCCAGTGCCCCCAGTACCACATTATCCTCCGCAAGGGCTTCCAGTGCTTGCCGCAGCGAGTTCGGTAGAACTTCGACCTGGCGAAGGCGGGCGCGGTTCTGCTGCAAGATGGTTTCTTCCAGCGGGTTTGTTAGCTGCATCTTCTGCTGGATGCCGTCAAGCCCGGCGGCCAGCATAACGGCTGATGCCAGATACGGGTTGCTGCTGGGGTCTGGCAGGCGCATTTCTACACGCGCATGGTCTGCCCCGCGTGATTCTACCGCAGGGACGCGAATGAGCGCCGCCCGGTTGATGTGTGCCCATGTGACGTATACAGGAGCCTCGAAGCTGGTACCCAGCCGTTTGTAGCTGTTCACCAGTGGGGCCAGTATAGCGGCCATCGCGCGGGCGTGGGCAAGCTGCCCTGCAAGGAACTGTTGTGCAACATCGGACAGGCCAATGTCATCGTTGTCGTCGCTACTGCCGAACACGTTCGCGCCAGAGTCACTGTCGTGCAGGCTCTGGTGGGTGTGCATACCGGAACCGGGCAAGTCCATAGAAGGGCGGGGCATAAACGTACAGCACAGGTTGTGCTGCCGTGCGACGGCCTTTAAAGCCACACGCGCCGTCATGATTCGGTCGGCGGAATCCAGCGCATGGTCAAACATCAGGTCAATTTCGTGCTGGCCGCTGCCGTTTTCGTGGTGCGATGACACCACCTCAATGCTCATGTCCTTCAGGGTAGTTAGCATTCGCCGCCGGATGAGCTGCACTTCGTCGTTTGCCAGATCAAAATAGCTGCTGCCATCAATAGGGCGCAGGGGCTGGCCGGCGATGTCATTCTCGTGGAACAGGAAGAACTCCAGTTCCATGCCGGTTTTGTAGGCGTAACCCATCTCTTTTGCCTGTTCCAGCACCCGGATGAGCGCCACACGTGGGTCTCCGATGAACGGGTCGCCGTGGATGGTGTGGACGTTGCAGATGAGGCGTGCGGTACGTTCGTGGTCGGCTTCCCACGGCATGATGGTGAACGTATCAACATCGGGCATCAGCAGCATGTCGCTTTCTGCCACGCGGGTAAAACTCTCCAGCGATGAGCCATCGAAAGACTGGCCGTTTTCTATTGCATTTTCTAGCTGGTTGGCAGGGATGGTCACGCTTTTAACGCCGCCGGTAATGTCTGTAAACCAGAGGTCAACAAAGCGAATACGCTTTTCTTCTATGGTTGCCAGAATGTCGGGTGTGCCTGTCATAGTCATATGTCTACTGTAACCGTTCGATGAAATATTTTTCATAGTTCGTCATTCTATTCCGGTGCGCTACTGTAATTTTACCGTCAGAATCACCAATTCAGCTCGATATTTTCAGTTTACTTTATGCATCATCCAGCAGGCCAAGGTGCCCCAGCAGCGCATTGGCCCCCAGAATATAACTGCGCCAGCCAAACCCGGCAATCTGACCAACACACACCGGGGCCAGCATTGACGTATGCCGGAAGGACTCACGCGCATGAACGTTGGAGAGATGCACCTCTACCACCGGGATTTCTATTGCGGAGATGGCATCGCGCAGGGCAATAGATGTGTGTGTATACGCGCCGGGGTTAAACACTACGCCAGAAGCCCAGTTTCGCGCAACGTGCAGCACGTCAATCAGGGCGCCTTCATGGTTGGATTGCTCCCAGCGCAGGTCTACACTATATTGTTTGACGTGTGCCTGCACGCGCAGTGAAATATCCTCAAGCGTGTCGCTGCCGTAAACTTCGGGTTCGCGGGTGCCCAGCAGGTTCAGGTTAGGGCCGTGCAGCAGCAGTATGGAGTGTGGCATGGTGTCTCCTGTAAGGGTCAGAGTATCTCTATTATGCGGCGCAGCGCGGATAGTTTCAAATTTTGCTGAGCGTTTCCCGCTATAATCGAGAAAATTTCCAGAAGCCATTGGAGGCAATATGACATCGCAAACGTGTAAGCTCATCCGGCCACAGGATACCTACGAGGGCAAACAGGGGTTCAGTTATTTTCATGGCATTTCTGCAGAAAGCGCCGGTTCACAGGCGTTGTGTATGCATCTGGTCACGGTGCCGCCGGGTGGACGCACAAAGGTTCACCTGCACGAGGCACACGAAACTGCCATTTACGTTATGAGCGGGGAAGCCGAAAACTGGTTCGGGGAGCAGTTGGAAGATCATGCTGTTACCCGTGCCGGAGACCTGTTTTACATCCCGGCAGGGGTGCCCCATGTGACGGTCAACACTGGAGACGAACCTGCTACTGCCGTTATTGCGCGGACAGATCCCAATGAGCAGGAAAGCGTGGTGCTCTTGCCGGAGCTTGAAGCGCTCTTCGACGCAAAAAACGATAAATAGCGTGGATTTGTGTAGGGTGGGGATGCCCACTCCGCCACAGAGAATAACATCAATCGTATCGCAGGGATTCAAGCACCTCAATGACCACATCGCGTTCCACATCTTCCACGATGATTGGCTGTTCAATGTCCTTGAGCAGCACAAACCG
>JBCCQC010000071.1:0-11463 GCA_039024535.1 Chloroflexota bacterium | reverse complement strand
TGCGCAGCCACACCACATAACTCTCGCCGTTACCCGGCGGGGGCAGGTTATCTGCACGCAGCGTCACTGTATCGCCCACCACTTCCGTCGTACCAAACGTCAACCGCCCGAACGTCGGCTCCTGCGGTATCGGGTTCACAGCCACGGCTGTTGTGTCATCTTCAGTGGAGTCAGTCGTATCACCAGTGCTATCCAGCGCAAAAAACCCGATCACACCCAGCACCAGCAGCCCCACCACACCCACCGCAGCAATCACGGGCACACGGTTGCTGCGCCCACCGGGTATATCAACAGTAACGCGGCGCGTATCGTTACGAACGATGGCAGCATCGGCACTGCGCGTCTTCGGCATCTGGATGGTTCTATCACCCTGTATGGGAACCGGGGACGGCACGCTTGTATTGCCCTGTTCGCCACTGAATACCCGCGCAAAGTCCTCTGAAAATTCCATCGCCGTCTGGTAACGGTCTTCGGGCGTTTTCGCCAGCGCCCTTTTCATCACCGGGCCAATCGCCTCTGGCAGGTCGGGCACCTCTGCCATAATATCCGGCACAGGGTCACTCATGTGCTTGATAATAACCTGAATAGCCGTATCTGCACGGTAGGGCTGCCTGCCAGTGAGCAGTTCATACACCACCACGCCCAGCGCATAAATATCAGAAGACTGGTTAACCTCCTCACCTGCGCCCTGTTCCGGGGCAAGGTACGCCGGGGTGCCCACAATGCCGCCGGTTGCTGTCAGGTTTTCGTCACCCCCGGCAATCTTCACAATACCGAAGTCCGCCAGCATCGCATGGCCTTCACTGTCAATCAGGATGTTATCGGGCTTGATGTCCCGATGAACAATCCCCTGCCGGTGTGCATAATCCAGCGCCCCGGCCACCTCACGCAGCACGCGCACCACATCTGCTGGCGGCGGCACACTGTCCTCACGCTGCCAGTCCCCCAGCGAACCACCATCAATGTAAGCCATCACAAGGTACAACAGGTCATCTTCCACGCCATAATCGAACAGCGACAGAATATGCGGATGTTGCAGCCGTGCGACGGTCTTTGCCTCCAGTTCAAACCGCTGGATCAGGCCGTCATCAACGATAGCCGCGTTGATCTTTAACACTTTAATAGCTACGGTGCGGTCAATATCGGTACGGTAGCCTTTATAGACCGTCGCCATACCCCCGGCACCAATGCGATCTACAACTTCATACTGGCCCAGTTTGCGACCGATCAGCCTGTCTTTCATAACCTGTGTGTCTCCTCAAAAAGTCGCCCACTCACCCCATCAGCTTACTATGATAGCACGTTGCTGTTTAACGGGCATGTATTTGTGTATCTTACACAATGTTGCGGGGGGCTGCCACAGATGTATTCTCTGACATCTGCAAAGAGCAGATCGTGGGAGAGATTCCAGAGGGTAAAAGAGCCTGCACCGGGCAGGCCAATCACACAGATTGTGAGAACACACGCCGCTGCTTGTCGTCTGCCGTGACGCCAGCGGAGGTGATAGCAACTGGTTTTGCCAGCAGGCTTTCCAGCCACGCCACATAACCTTCAATGTCGCCGGTATTCGCAAACGTTTCGTAGATGGGGTCGCAGTCCCACAGGCGGCGCGTCAGTTCCCCCTGATAGTCCAGATCACGATTGTGGTTCACACGAATCCCGGTGATTTTCTCGCCATCACGCACAAAATACGTATCCATGTTGCCAGCATCGCCCGTGTACGTGTACCCCGTGCAAACTTTCCACGCCGGCACATCGGCCATACGATCCAGATTTGTCACCACCAGCGCGTCTACCTCTCCAGCGGCCTCCATCGCATAGCGAATCGCCAGCGCATCAAAGTAGCCCACCCGGAAGGCCTGCTGCCACGGGTTCGTACCGTTGTGATAGTCCGGGAGGAGGCGGGTTAACGTGTCGCTTTCGCTTACAAATGGCCCTGCGCCGTGCCGCGTCATGTACGCGCGGATGAGTCCGTAGCGCGTGACCGCGCCAGTGTAATTGTGCGCTGCCAGCAGCGAATTTGCGTTCGCAAACGTCGTCGTGCTCCACGTCGTATACGGATGAAACCCGTACCACTCATCCAGCAGCACGCCCTGTGCCGCCTCAAATATCACCGTACCATCACGCGCCAGTAAATCCGCCAGAAAACCACTATCTACTACGGTTGCCCGCTCCGCAAGGTAAGCATACACTTCTATACAGGCATCAATCAGGCCATCGTCCGTGAACGCGGCAATCATATCGCGTGCGCGTTCGTTACCAGCCAGAGCCGCAAACTCGTGCGTCAGCGCGTCCGCCTTCACTTCCCGCAAAAAGCGTAGTTTCCGCTGCGCCGATGCCGCATCCGCTAAATCACAGGCAAACAACACCTCATCCCCGTGCGCCAGATAGTCCGCCATTGTCTCGCCAATACCCATCCCGCAACTTCCATGACGCCCGTCGCCGCGTGCCAGTTCGCGCAGACGGTTCGCATACTGCTGAAACGGCGAGATAATCAGCGCGTCCCGGTCAATGAATGTTCGCGAGAACGGGTTCGCCACGCCATTTGCCGCCAATCCGTCGCCCTCACTCAACATCGCCGGGGGATCAATGAGCATATAGCGCGAGAGATACGTCTGCACACCCGGCACAAACATCCCCGCCCCGAACTGCGCGAACGTGTGGTGACGCCCATCGGGCGTGACCACATTATGCGCGGCCTGTGCCCCACCGTTAAAGCGAATCACGGTATGCGCGTCGTTTTCCCGCGTCAGATAATCAACAATGCTGCCCTTCCCGGCGTCACCGTACTGTAAATCACTGATGATAGTGACGTTTTTCGTGGTCATGAGATCATTTCCGTTTCGTGACAGCATTTTTAACGCAAAGACGCAAAGGCGCAGAGACGCAAGGGGTGTATTGCTCCCTGTGGGGAGCAAACAAAGGGCGCTTTCTTTGCTACTTTCTTTCTGGAAAGAAAGTAGAGAAAACTGCTTCTAATTACAGGCGGCGCGTGCCCCCGGAACCGTCGCCGTCGTCATCCAGGCCACTGAGACTACCGCCTGTGCCCTTCACAATCGTGTTGTTCGGCAGCACAGCCAGCGCACGGCTCACCGTCTCAATCGTCTCGGACTTCGTGCCCATCTCCTTGAGGTGTTCCATGCCATCATCAAGGCCAATCGTGCCCTCGTTCATGCCGATAGTCATCGCAATGGTTTCGGCCACACTCTCAATGTCGTCCAGCTTGAGCACGTGCTGCTCACCCAGATATTCCTTCCAGAAGTCGTACATGGCCGGGTTACGTCCGTGGCTCGTGACGGTGGGGATGATGTGATAGACGTGATATTTCTCTTTCACCTGTGGAATCAGATCCTCAAGCAGCATAATATCGTCTTCCATGCCATCACCGATGTGCTGCTGAACCTGGTCGCGCTTGATAGTGGTATAGGCTTTCTCGTCGCCAATCACGAACAGATAGCCCTTCTTACGCCGCTTCTCATAGCAGTCAATGCTCGTATGGCGTGCCATGAAGTACAGCGCCATTTCGTAGCTCTCATGGCCGGTGCCGCCACCGCCACCTTCCAGCACGGTATTTTGCAGGTGCTCGTCCATGCGGTTATCGCTCTCAAACTGCCCCACCTGCAACGGCACCCGGTCGCTGTAGGCATCGCCAATGGCCCCGAACAGAATCTGCGGACTCGGAATATAGTCTTTGTACAGCAGCAATCCAAGCAACTGCGGCAGATACTTCTGCAACTCTACCGGCACCTTACGCATACTGCCCGTTACATCGAACAGCACGGCAATCGCGTTACTCGTCGGGTGTTCGGCACTATCCCGGCTCTCCCGGAACGTCACGCCATGCGGATCCATCGTCGGGTGCGGCTTGAGTGTGCCGCTGCGCCTGGCCTTATCGCTGTAGGCAAACGCACTCGCGCCACTTGCCTTACGCTTTGTCTCGCGTGCACGGTACACATCAGTAGACCAGCGTCCACTTCCCATTGTTCTCGCTCCTTCTCAAATAATTTATGGTCATGCGATGGGGGGCATGGCGTGCCATGCCCGAACGATCACAGGCGGCGGGTTTTGCTCGATTTCTCGTCCAGATTGCCCAGTGACCCTTCACTTTTCACCACCGAGTTCGACACCGGCAGAATCGACAGCGCCTTCTTCACACTGGAAATGGTGCTGGCATCGGAACCCATCTCCTTCAGGTCTTCCACGCCATCATCCAGGCCGATGCGCCCCTCATTTGTGCCAATTGTCAACGCAATCGTTTCCGCAATGCTCTCCACCTTATCCAGCCGGATCACGTGCTGCTCACCAAGGCGTTCTTTCCAGAACGTGTAGATGCGGTCTGCATTGCCGCCGCTGGCCGCCACCGGCACAATGAAGTACAGGTTATACTTCTCCTTCACCTCGGCAATCATGTCCTCAAGGCGAATACTGGCTTCCAGCCCGCCATCCACGATGCTGTCTACCTGCTTGCGGTCGACTTTCGGGTAGGCCATCTCATCGCCAATCATGAACAGGTAGCCCTTTTTCTTGCGCTTCTCGTAGCAATCAATGGACGTGTGCCGCGCCATGAAATACAGCGCCAGTTCATAGCTTTCCATCCCATAGGGGCCTCCACCGCGCTCCAGAACAATGTTCTGCAAATTCTCGTCCATGCGGTTATCGCTCTCAAACTGCCCCACCTGCAACGGCACCCGGTCACTGAGCGCATCGCCAATGGCCCCGAACAGAATCTGCGGGCTTGAAATATAGTTGCGATAGAGCAGCAAACCCAGCAACTGCGGCAGATACTTCTGCAACTGAACCGGCACACCGCCCATACTGCCCGTCACGTCAAACATCACGCTGATGGCGTTGGTAGCCGGGTGTTCGGCACTGTCCCGGCTCTCACGGAACGTCACACCATGCGGATCGAGCGACGGGTGAACCTTCAGCTTGCCGCTGCGCTTGACCGTTTCACTGTACTCGAATGCGCTTTTGCCACTGGCTTTGCGCTTACTCTCACGTGCGCTGTACACATCGGTAGACCAGCGTCCACTTCCCATTTTCGTTACCTCCTGTTGAAAATTTATCGTTGTGGGTTGTAGCAGGGGCTTGATTAATCAAGCCCCTGCGGGCATTTTGCCGTTATGATTTCGGTATGGTGAACTCACGGAACTGCCGTGGCCCCCACAGGTTTTCAATCAGTTCGTCGAATTCTTCCAGCAGCGGCCACGCCCCCTGCGGGCGCATCCGCTGACCGTCCAGCGTACACCACTCGAAGAACTTGTAGATGCGGTGCGGAATATTACCCGTCTGCCTGCCATCATCACTGCCCATCACGTACAGCATACTGCGTGCCGCCATGTAAATGTCCAGCGCAGCGGTTGGCGTTTCCTTCTTGAACACTTCCTGCGGGTAGTAGCTCTCATACGCTGTGCTGATGGCCGTGATTTTCGCGCCATCCATCGACGCATACGCCCAGTCAATCAGCAGCACGCCGTGCAACTCTGGATGCACCAGAATATGTGATGGCAGCACCGCCCCGTGTACCACCCGCTGTTCATGAATAAAGCCCAGCACCGTCAGCACCCGCCGCCACATCCACGCCATGTCTTTTGCGTCCACGCCGTCGGGGTAGTGCCTGCGGATGTCCGCCAGTGAGTACAACTCCGCCGGGGATTTGATGTCCTTCACATACGTCAGCACATTGGCCTGCCGTGCCGTGGGCGAAGTGCTATCCCGGTAGACGAGATTTTCCTGCAACTTCGGCAAAAACGGCGTGAACCGGCCTTCAGTATCGGCTTTCTCCAACCGCTTGAGCACCCGCGCCTCGTTGCTCACCAGATCGTTGTCAATCGGGTCACGGGCCACTTTCATGATGCCGTTCATCTTCCGCCCATCCACACTGAACGCGCAGTGATACAGGTTACACAGGTCGCCGCTGGCAAACTGCTCCGTGACGGTGTAACTGCGGCGGCGGGTGGTGATCGTCACGGTGCCGGATGTATCGCGCTGGCCGTATGTTTTGTTCTGGATTTTCTCTTTAGCACGTTCCCACATCAGGTTAAGCTGGGCCGTAGCAATGATCGAATCATCCGGGTTGTGTGCCCCGTGGCGGGCCACTGCATCCGGGTGAACGCGGCGGGCAATGCGACGGTATATCTGGTGTCCTTCCTCCGTCTGCTCCACCGTGCTGCCCGCAAGCTCCCCGAAAACATCTTCCGGTTCGTTGACGGTTTGCAGCCGTTGCAGCAATTCACGGAGTTCGAGCGTCTCAAAGTCCACGGCGGGTTTACCTTCTGTTGTTGTCGTCGGATTGAGCACCAGTATAGCCCCGTTCGGTAAAACGTACTCTGTAATGGACGGAGTTTTTGCCGCCCATGCCTCTGTTATACGGGGGCAATCTGGCAGGGGGCGTAATGCAGTCTGAAAATCATCTGTACGGGGCTGTACAGGGCATGAAAGCAAAAGGCATGGCGAACCATGCCCGGTCAGTGATTTAAGATTCAGGGGCGCTGCGCATCTCGTTCATATGGAAGAACCATGCTGCCCCCAGCGTAACCGCATTCAGCAGGCCGCCCATAATCAAACCCACCATCAGGGCCTGCACAATGGAATTGCCCTGCGCGATGGACATCAGCATGGCAGCAACGATGCTACCAACAATCCCCGCACCGGCCACAACCCCCGGTGCAAACCACTCCCGGCGGATGGCAAGGTAGCTCAACACCTGCACCATCGCAAAAATCACGAAGAAAATACTCGCTCCAAATGTCATGTGTTCGTCCTTTCATCTGTCAGCAAAAGTGTAACGCCATTTTGATGAAGAAAGTGTAAATATCACTACACAAAGGTTTTAATGCTGCAATCCATCGGAAAGGCTACCTGTGTGATTGACATTCACATCACAATGCACCATAATCATAATAGATCACAGCGGCTCAAAACAGTTCAAATCATATAAAAACCAGCACTGCCGCACCGAACACTTTATTCACAAAAATTTTGTGAAACCCATGCTTGCAGCACCTGCTGCATATGCTATAATCAGCAAACATAAGTTCTAAGGTCCCTGCGGCTACCCGGCCCCACCGGATAACAACCAGCCAGCAGTACCTATTTTTTGAGGAGTGATTGCCGTGCGTTTTGTGCTCTTTACAGATAAATCACCATCCCAGTGTATGAAGGCCCTGCACGAACGGCTCCATGCCAGTGCAACAAAAAGCCGCCCGGAACTGGACGGCTGGACAGAGAAAAGCGGCACCTTTTCGATTTCGCTGCGGCGGCAGGTATTTGGCAAACTTTCCCGCACAACGAAGCTGCGCGGCACTGCCGACCGTGAAAATGGGGTGACAGTCATCCGGGGTACAGTGCCAGAGGGCGTGAACCGCCAGTGGCTGATGATTATCGCGCTGGTGGTAGTGGCGCTTTCAGCCTATATGTTCCTCAGCGGCGAACTGATGCTTGCCATCATGATTGTGATGGCCGGGCTGGTAATGCTGGTGCCGCTGTGGGGTGACCATATAAACCACGATGTACTGCTGTACGAACTGGAAAGGGCGCTCAAGGCAAAACCAGCCCCACGTGACGAGGCCCGTAAATTGCAGGCCAACCCGCCAAAGCGCAAATCCACAAAGAAAAAACCCGCCCGCCGCACCAGCAAGAAGAGCAGCTAACAAACCGCCGCGCTATAATAGCCCCTGTTGAATAGGCTTATTTGAACAGGAGTTTTTAACATGACAGACCCGGTACTGGACGCAAAACCCATTCTGGATCGTTTTCGGCTGGATGAGCGTGTAGCCCTTGTCACAGGCGGTGGACAGGGCATCGGGCGGGCGTTCTGCCATGCACTGGGCGAAGCCGGTGCCGCCGTAGCCGTGGTAGATTTAAACAGCGAAACCGCAGAAGCCGTCGCGCACGAGCTATCGGAAAAGGGCGTGAACGCCATCGCGGTGCAGGCCGACGTCACCGACGAAACACAGATTACAAACATGGTCAGCACCATCGTGGATAAGTTCGGCAAACTCACCATCGCCATGAACAACGCCGGCATCGGCGATTGGACGGCTGCTGAAGAAGTCAGCGAAACCAACTGGGACAAAATCAACGACGTGAACCTGAAAGCCGTGTTCTTTGGTGCCACAGCGCAGGCAAGAGTCATGCTCCCCGCAGGCTACGGCAAAATTATCAACACCGCGTCCATGTCCGGCAGCATTGTCAACACCCCGCAAAAGCAGTCCGTTTACAACATCACCAAAGCCGGTGTCATCCACCTCACGCGCAGCCTGGCCGCAGAGTGGGCACCGCGTGGCGTGCGCGTGAACTGCATCAGCCCCGGTTATACGCGCACGCAGCTTGTTGATGACCTGCTGGCAACCCCCATCGGGCAGCAAATGCTCCCGGAGTGGATGCGCCTGACACCGATGGAGAAAATGGGCGAAGTCACGGATTTGCAGGGGGCAGCCGTCTTTCTCGCGTCACAGGCCTCCGACTTTATGACCGGCGCGGATATGGTCATCGACGGTGGCTACGCCACATGGTGATATAATCTACGGGAAACCATTCAGGAGCAACACATGGCACTGCCACAACAAACCCATCAGCATGATGCCAGCAGAATGACCCCGGAGGAATATCTGGCGTTTGAGCGCAGCAGCGACGAACGCCACGAATACATCGGTGGTCGCGTCTACTTCATGGGTGGTTCAAACAGGTACCATAACCTCATCAAGGTCAACATTCAGGCAATAATCCACGGCGCTGTTCGTCACCGCAATTGCAACGTTCTGGGATCTCAAATGCGGATAAACATCACAAAGAACAATGCTTATGTTTACGCCGATGTTGTTGCATTGTGTGGGGAACCTGAACCTGCTGATCCAACTTCCGATAATCTACTCAATCCACAGGTTGTAGTCGAAATTCTGTCACCTACAGTGAGATACTACGGGAAGGGTGGCAAGTTCGATCTGTATCGCGGTCTGGACACATTGCAGGAGTATCTGCTGGTTTCACAGGACGTGCCGCACATCGCGCACCACATCCGGCAGAGCGATAACACATGGCTCACCCGCGATGTTGTGGGCATGGATGCAGCCATACATCTTACCACTGTCGATATAGAACTCACGCTGGCCGCTGTCTACGAAAAAGTGACGTTCCCGGCAGAAGGAAGCGCGGAATCGGGCGATGTGTTATTCATCGCCCGGTTGTGGTTAGCCCAGTTGCGTTTCGCGCAGCAGCTTATCTGCCCGATTAGCATCAATCTTTGTATCGTGCAGGATGGTAAACGGCAGGTCGTGCTGCCACACATAAGACGGCAGTTCCAGCAGTGTCTGTTTAATCAGTTCGGGCGGCAAACGATCCAACCGCACCCCCACACTCAAAAGTGTCTCCCGGATAGACGGCGAATACGCATCATGCAGCGCGGTAGACAGCAAAATCCCCGGCCCCACCATATCCGCATAAGGCACCGGCTCTGCACTGTTCAGCTTCGGCTCAATAGCATAGGCAAAGTACTGTTCACTACCCTCCTGCGGGCGGTTATGCCCCAGTTGATTGGTCAACTGCACTTCCATTGATACCAGGTCAAGCAGGCTGCGCAGGCTCTCCACCCGGCCTTCCCCCACGCCCTCCGCAATGCGAAACGCCTGCTGTGCAATACCGGCAGCCACACTCGCCGCCCACGGCTGGAAGCGCGTATCCGCACTGTTTTTGTTCTGCTCCGCAGCATACTGCCAGTCCTTAAGGCCGCTCACCATCGTCAGCAGTTCCAGGATAGCCGCGCCACGTACCCGCTGCGGCGCATCGCGGATCACATCCCAATCAATCACCAGCCGCTCTGCCGGGCCAGTCGTCACATATTTAACGACCTTACCCTGCCGTGCCGCCACCAGTGCCGTAAAAAAGCCATCCACACTCAGCGCCGTGGGTACCACAGTCACCGGTAGCTCTTTCTTCCAGCCCACATACTTGGCAACATCAGAAACCAGCCCACCGCCAATGCCATACACCACCTCCACCTCTGGCGGGATGCTATCGGCAAGGCTGTCATAGTAAGCCAGCGTGGACGACTGCGGCTCTGCCTGTACCACAATGGGCAGGCGCACTTTATGCCGCACAGCCTCCCATGATTTTCTGCCGGTTACGAGGGCCGCCGGGCGGTTATCGGTCAATTCCGTCAGCGGACGGACTTCAATTCGAGGTAAAGGGTATACTGTCGGCATGGTGCCTCCCATCGGGCGCAGGTCGGATACATCTCGCCTCACATATTAGTCTGATTGCCGAAAATTTGCCAGCAGTCTGCCACAAAATAGCGAATTCTCACGTCACGGGTTGAGAAAACCCCGTCAATCAGACAGAATGAACACTGATGAAAAATATAAATCCCGAGGGAAAGCGAGTAAGGAATCATGGAAACGCCCCTACCCTCTAACGATGAACTCGAATCGTTTAGCAAGGCCGTCAACTGGAAACTGATCGAACAGCAACGCAACCAGTTTAACTCAATGGTTGCCACGCTATCAAAAGACCCCAACCGTAACAATACCCTGCCGCTGGAAGACCTGTCTGAATGTGTGGGTGCGCCCGTGCAAACCACCTCCGCCCCGGACGATATTGATGCCCCCAACGTACTGTATCTGGAAAAGGACGGGCACCAGTACATCCTCGGCAGTTACGTCAGCACCCGCTACCGCAAGGGCAAATCCATCATGGAAGCGATGACGCCCTACAACCTCAACCCGGCAGTCAACCACACCAACCTCAACGAAACCGCCACGCCCGCCGTCCGTATGCGTGCGCTGGGGGCAGAAATTGAGCTGGGCCTGCTGCACCGCGACGGGCGCGGCCCCACCGAAGCCGAAGTAAAAGAATACAAGCGCCACTACGCAGAAAATGCCCGTCGGGTGGGCATCACACCGCAGGTAGATAACGAAGCGTGCGTCTATCAGATCGAAACACACGTGGCCCCCGGCGTAGGCTACCACAAAACGCGCCACTCATTAGAGGGCATCATGCAATCACTGGTTGCCAGCAGCGAAGAAACCGGCCTGATGACAGCTATCCTGTCATCCTACCCCACCGAATCGGACTTCCGCATGAGTCCCGACCCTAAAGTTCAAACCGCCGTTGACCTGATGATTGACATGAACAGCCACTTCCCGGAGTATGGCGAACGGCTGGCAAAAGCCCGTGACCGCTACCACTGCGACCAGCCCTACCACCACGTAGAAATGTTCCGCTTGCAGGGCTGCCACATCCACCTCGATATTGCAGGGCGCAGCGAAGCACTGGGCCTGTTCACCTTTTACACCATGCTGCGCAGTGCATCCGCCGCCGCCAACGTCGCCACCCTGAAGGGCGGCCCGTTCGTCAATGGCACCTGCGACGCCGAACTACTGTGTACCCGCGAGTACCTGCGCCACACCACCGCCACCGGCAACTATATCGACATCCCCACCAGCCCGCACCTCAGCCCCAACGGTA
>JBCCQC010000070.1:0-11465 GCA_039024535.1 Chloroflexota bacterium | reverse complement strand
GCCAGGTCATCATGGCTCATGGTCAGCACTTCCAGCGGTATACCTTCAACTTCTTCAATATCATACCCCAGCATATGAGCACCGGCGGGGTTCATGGTGATTAGCCGATTGTCGAGACCAATCAGCATCAATCCATCCCTCATCTCCTCGAACAACGCCCGGTAGCGCTGCATTTCTCGCTGAAGTTGCTTCTCAGACCGCTTCAGTTCGGTTACTTCCCGGCCGGTCAGGCTAATCATCACCCGGTCTTCACGGTCATACACAGGCTGTAGCCAGATTTCGAAGGCTCGCTCATGCCCCTGTGAAGCAGTATATGTAATCTCTGTCGTCTGGACGTGCCCTGCTGCGGCCTGCTGAATCAGGCTGCGGATGTGTTCCACAGGATGATTCACACGGCCCCACATATTCAAATCCCAGATGACCGTTCCCACGACCGCATGGTCAACCTCCTGCACAAGGTTCAGCAGATTATCGTTAGCATCAACGATCCTGCCATTAGCGTGCATAAACGCCGCAAGCTGGAAAGTCTGGTCAAATATCGTCCGAAAGCGCCTTTCGCTTTCAATCAGCGCATCAGTTTGCTGGTCAACAAGCAGCGTATTCTCGAACTGTACATAACTGGCGAATATGACCAGCACATAGAACAGCGATGCACTACCCACCATGAGCATCACATCGACGAGGCCCGCATACGCCGACGAAGCGCCCAGCCCGATCCCGGTTATCACAACTGCCAGAGTCGCAAAAATGACCGTCGTGCGGGGGCGGTAAAACAGGCTGGCAATGAACACAACAGCATTCATCATCAGGCTCAGGCTGTAAACAATACTGATCCGCTGAAGCAACAGCGAAAGACCCAGATACCCCATCGACAGCATAGCAAGGAAGATAGCCAGCCCCCAGCGGTAGTAGCGTGTGCGGCAGAGCACGAGGCTGGCCGCGTTCAACGTGGTCATAAACAGCAGCAGCGCATACACCAGCGGGTTCTCATAGCCACTGCCAACACGCAGTGCAACTGTGGTAACGGTAATGGTGATAAAAAATGGCACCACAATTGCCATCAGGATTCGTCGCTGCTGATCTGGCTGGAGATGATTCGTGACACCCGCCACGTTAGCCGCAAAAACAGGGTCAGATTGCCGAAAGCGAGATTGGAACAGCCGGGATGGTTGCATGTTGTTTTGCCTCTGTTTTTGCACTGTGGATAACGTACCCCGCAGTGATTGTTCTGCCATGTGCCGCAATCAGTACTACTGGAGTCCGTTACTCGTAATATCCTCTGGAGATGTTGTCGATAATGGTAAGTCCCTCGGTGTTGTTCAGTTCGCATACCTCCGGCACATTGCTGGTACGCGGGCCTGCCTGGGGTTGCTCCGGGTTAAAGTAGTTATACACCGTGACGGAGATGTCTTCAATCAACGGGAAAGATTCCTCAAAGTTGAGCCACGTCGGGTTATGCAGCACAGCAACCAGCACATAATCTCCCCCCGGCGTGAACACGATACCCGCGTCACCGTGTGTTTCATTCACCCAGCCGTGTTTATGCGCCACACGAGTACCTGCCGGCGTACCCACCTCCAGCAGTGCACCAATCTGGTTACCACTCATCAGGTAAAGCATCTGCTGGCACTCGCGCTGCTCCATTGCACTGCCAAACGCATCAACAAGCGGGCCGCTACCGTTAACCGCGCACTGGTAAATACTGTAGAGCATGTAGCCCATTTCACTCACTGTCATCTGGTTGAATGGATCGGGGTTGGCTTTTGCCTGGTCGGATGGACTCTGTGGAGCGGCGACCGGCTGCGGCGTGATGCTGGGATCAATCAGGAACGGCGCAACCATAAACGTGCTACGCAGGCCCATATCGCGCAGCATAGTGGTCACGCTGGTGGCCCCGGTGTAAGGATCCCCGCCGATGTAGCCCAGAATGCGGTTAGACGACGTATTTTCACTGCAAATCATCATGCTTGCCAGCAACCGGGATAGTTCACCATCGGGCAGGCCCTCCAGGTTGCGGAATAGCGCCGTTAGAATGTTGATTTTACTCAGGCTCATGCCGCTGTAAGCAACGCCATCACCAAATGCAACCGCCTCACCAGTTTGCAAATCCATCAGGAAAAGGCTACCAATGCGGCTGGTCTCCGGCTCGAATCCCTGATCCAGCATTTTCTGCCAGATGTCTTCACCCAGCGCTCTGAACTCCGGGCTGAGTGACGGACTGCTGAAGTTCGGCAGTGTATTTACTGCAACGACGACATCCGGCGTGGGCGTGAGCGTCGGCAGCGCGAAATCCAGCCGGGAAATAGCTGGCAGTATGAAGATATTCCCCTCAATGTCAAGCAGGTCAACAGCAATCCAGCCAAAGCCACCGGCCACATCGTCATAACGAAGCTGCACCCACGGCAATTGTGTATGGTAAGCCGTTATTTCGAAAGCATCTCCAGCCTGTGCAATCCCCACACGCGGATAGTCTACGCCGGGGCCATAGCGGATGTTAACCTCGCCAGTGGTACGCCCGACAACCCCCGACAAGGGCGCTGCGGTGGGGGTGCTGGTAGGCAGCGCAATCCCGACCAGTTCAATTGTAGGTGTTGCGGCAATGGCTTCCTGTGCAGCAGCAGCGATGGTGGCCGTGGGCGCGGCAGCAACAGCTACGCCGCTGTCACCTGCGCCAATAACCTGCGATGAAAACGGAACAAGATTGATGTCCCCATTAATGGCGACGACCTCACTGAAGACCCAGCCAATAGGCTGTGCAGTTTGTGGGTCACCCAGCAACACCCACGGGAAAAACTCACTACGCCCGACGACCGGGTATACCGTACCATTCTGAATCTCACCAACCGGAGCCTGATTAATACTCGGATCGGGACGTAGATTGGCAAGGCTGTAAGGTTCCGCAGTGACGCCAGTTTGCTGCCATGCCAGTGCGACGACAGGCACAACCAGCACACACAACAGGACGAACAAAATAAGGATCGTTTTTGTTCTCATCGGTAGTTTTCCAACTCACAGGATAAAACGCCCGTAGTATAGCACAGCCGTTTGCGGGAGCAGTGGCCGTTATGCTGTTTTTCATCATCCCGGCGGGGGGGCATCGAAGAAAAGTTGCCACCATAACATCCAGTTCTCTGGCTGTGGGTCGGTGGTCTGGACAGGGACAACCGGGGCAGGCACGGGTGTGGGCTGTGCCGCCACCGGGGCTGCTGCCGGAACCGGAACAATCAAGATTTCGTTACCGCGTATCATTTTGCCCTCCCCCCGTGCCCATTGCTCCACAAACCCATCACTCTGCGAGTAATCCCGCACAGCAACAAGCGTTGCCTGTTCTGCCCGTAGTAGTTCAACCTCTTCCTGAATATCACGGAACCGCTCCTGCAGGGGTTGTCCGGCGGCAATACGACCGCTGAAATTGATCGCAAGAATGAGGCCAAAGGCGATAATCATCGCAAAGGTGATCTGCGCACCGGTGAGCTGGCGCGGCTTACGGCGGGGATCCGGGGCATAGGTGAAGTCGTCCATGTGTTGTACTGGCGCTCCGACGGTAGAAACAAAAAAAGCCGATGAGTGAAGTCACCGGCTGTGTGGGCGGCATAGGACTCGAACCTATAACCCTTCGCTTGTAAGGCGAATGCTCTGCCAATTGAGCTAGCTGCCCATTCAATGTACTGCATTATAGGTTTCGCCCCGGCAAAGTCAAGGGCAAAACCCGATTCTTACGCTGGATATACGTTTACGCGCCGATGCTTTCCATCATGGCTTTAACCGCGTTGATTTCGTCATCGTTGACGGTATGACCCATGCCGGGGTAAATGCGTTCGTCCACATCTGCGCCCAGCTTCTTCATGATCTCCGTGGTCTCTCTAACGCGGCCCACCGGAATATGGAAGTCAACATCGCTGCACCCGATAAAAATCGGCATCCCATCCAGACTGCCCTCGTAATCACGCGGGGTACCCTCCGGGCCAATAACACCACCACTCAAAACGGCCAGTGCAGCATAGCGCTTTGCATTGCGTGCCACATACTCCGATGCAAGGCACGCACCCTGCGAAAAGCCCATAAACATGATCTTATCGTCGGTGATGCCCTTTGCCTTTATTTCTGTGACGAGTGTATCCACAAATTCCAGCGCAGAAGATAGATATGGCTCATTACTGTCTATCGGCGCAAGGAAGCTGTTCGGGTACCATGCCCGCCCCGCTGCCTGCGGTGCAAAGTAAGCCCGGTCGGGTTGCTGGAATGCAGCGGCAAGGCTGATAATATCCTGTGGGCTGGCCCCGCGCCCGTGGATGGCGATTACGACGCCCGTTGCGTCTTCCAGTGGTTTACCGGCGTGGTAAACGGGTTGTCCCTGATGTGGCCCGGTCATAGTGTTGTTCTCCTCAAGTCTAAACTTACGCTACCTCACTGTACGGGCACAACGATGCGGATAAAAGGGTGCTTTCTGTTGGGTTTGCATCGCACGGTAGGCACACCCATGATAAAATGCCAACACTTTTTGAAACGACACACGAAAGCGATACACAATGGCAAAACGCAACCGCAAACGCTCAAAGTCACGTAAGAAAAACAAACCCAATATCCCACAACAAACGCTGGAACGTGCCCGTGCTGGTATGGAAGACGAAGGCGCGTTAGCCAGTGAGGTTGATGAGATTGTAGAGGAAATCGAAGAAGAAGCGGATCATGAACTTACGGACGAAGAGCGTGCTGTCGCTGCTGCACAGGCCATCCAGCGGATGCGCAACGAGCGCTACGAACGCCGCGAGGCCCGTAAAAGCCGCAGCCGTAAAAGCACACCCGAAGCAACCCCCGATATGGTCGCAGAAGCTCTCGCCAATCCGTCAAAGGAAGTGAGCCGCGAAGAGTTAAAAACACAGTACAACTATGTGCTGATGGACTTGCGGAACATGGGCATTCTGGCAGCAGCCCTGTTTATGATCCTTATCGGCCTCGGACTGTGGCAAACACTGTAGGGGCATCATGAGTTGCAGTCAGGGCACCCTGCGATGACGCGGCATCATTCCGCCTGCACCTCCCTCTGGCGAACCCATGAGTCCATGCTGGTTCGCCGCTTTTCCCTTCTGTTTTGCGTCTGCCTGCTGTTATTTGCATGGCCGCAGAGTAGTTTTGCCCAACCAGCAGAGGCCACGCCAATCAGCTTTGACACCGACGTTGACGGCCAACTGGATAACCTGACGCTGAGCAGCGCCTACAGCTTCACGGGCAAGCGCGGCGAGTTCGTCAGCATAGAGTTACGAACGACAACCGGCAACCTTGACCCGCTCCTGACGCTGCTTGACAGCGCCGGAACCGTCCTGCAAACCCTTGATGACGGGATAGGCCGTGGTGTACGCATAGAAAGCATTCGCATCCCGGCAAATGGCACCTACTACATCAACGTGTCCCGCTTTGGTGGGGCAACTGGCGTCACGCGGGGTGGCTTTACCCTGCGGCTCTCGCGTGTTGGCGTCAGTTCAGAAAGCGGCAGCACTCTGCGCTACAACGACACGATCATCAACACCATCTCTGATGCTGAACCCGCACTGTACTACACGTTTCAGGCCAACCAGGGTGACATCCTTGATGTAGATATGCAGCGTGTAAGCGGCGACCTTGATCCACTATTGAAAGTAGTCGATAGCAATGCAACAGTGCTGGCCGCCAGTGATGATGTCCCCGGCTCATTTACGCTGGATGCAGCCATTGAGGGCCTTGTGATTGAGCAGACCGGCACTTACGTCATCGTCGCCACACGCTATGGTGAAGAAGTGGGGCGCAGCACCGGGGCCTTTGTGCTCAGCCTCGCAGAAAACGACGACAGCGGCCTCGGCAATACGCTGCAAACAGCAGCCCCGCTGGAACCGGGCACCGTGCTGGAAAACGAACTCACACCGACGCGCTTCGAGCAGTATTACACATTTATCGCCAGCGAAGACGACCTCGTGCGAGTGCGGATGGATCGCGTGAGCGGGTCGCTGGATGCGTATTTAATTTTGCTGGATGCCGATTTACAGGAGTTGACGTTCGATGACGACAGCGGCAGCGGCCAGAATGCGCTCATCCGGGAGTTCCGCATCCCGGCAAGCGGCCTGTACTACGTGAAAGCAACTCGCTTTGGTGGCACAGAAGCTGACACCGTCGGGCGCTATCGTATTCAGGCCGATATTCTGCGTGGGGCATTCGATAACATCACGGAAGACTCATTACCCATTCTATATGGCAGTACCGTCACCGGCGTCATTGACGACAACGCGAGTTCCGTGCTGTATGCGTTTTTCGGCAATCAGGGCGATGTTATTTCTGTGTCAATGAACCGTGGTGATGGCAACCTTGACCCGTTCATCAGCCTGCTGGATGGTGAACAGCAGTTGCTCTTGAACGACGATGACAGCGGTAGCGCCCAGAATGCCCGCATTGAGCAGTTCGTGCTGCCGGAAACAGGCGTGTATTACGTTCGGGCCACGCGCTATACCGGCAACGATGGCGACAGTGACACACGCGGCAGTTACATTCTGGTACTGGCACAGGTCAGCGATTAGCGCAAAAATCGAGAATTTGCTGTGCTGCATCCTGCGGCGTAATACCGTCGGTTTCCCGGTTCCAGTCCGGCGGGGCACCATCAGCAAAGCCGCCAGAGGGCAGCGGGTACGGCTTCCAGAGTGAAATCGCATCCGGATTATAAGCGCCATACCGGGCCGGGTCAGTCGGGCCGAGTATCATGACTGTATTCGCGCCCGCTGCTGCTGCATAGTGCGTGAGGCCGGTATCATTCCCGATGTACACAATCGCATTCGCTGCCAGCGAACCAATCTGTGAGAAGGTGAGCGTGCCCACATGCGCGGTATATGTCAAATTGAGATGAGCGGTAAGCTCCTCCACGAGAGCATCATCACCGGGGCCAGCAATAATAACCACCTCCTCAATATCCAGCGGCACCGCCAGCAGATTCACGATTTCCGCGAGTTTTTCTGGCGGGTATCGTTTGGCGTCCATCTGTGCGCCGGGGTTTTTTCCGCCAGATGGGTTGACTACAACGTAGCGTGTGCGCGGCGTCTCAATAGCATCATGCTCTATGGGCACTTCCGGGTTGATGCCGTCTATATCCACGCCCAGCAGCTTCACCACGTCTTTGTAGATGTCTACCTCGTGGCGGCGGGCCGTGGGATCCAGTGCGGAGCGGATATTGTACCCGAAACCACGCCCCGCACTGTCAATCCCGGCGCGGTAGGGGATGCCACTCAGCAGCACAGCCACACTCATCAGCGGCGACCGCGACAGCGACACAGCCAGATCGTAATCTCCGGCGCGTAACTGTCCGGCAAAGCGCAAGAGTCCGCTGATGGTTCCCGCAGGGTTGGCGGCGGGGCCAGTATCCAGAATGGTGTCAACGTCCGGGTGATTTTCTACCGCCTGCTTTGACCATCCCCCCACCGCCCACGTAATATGCGCGTTCGGGTAGTAGCGGCGCAGTGCCCACAATGCGGCTGTCGCCATCACCACATCCCCGATGCAGCACGGGCGGATAAACACAATACGCTGCGGATTCTGTGGCGGGTGCGTCGCAGGTAGCAGACGCCCGAATACGCGGTAGAGAAAGTTCATTCAGCCAGTGGCAGCACAATGGCTTCAACGTCTGCAATGGTTTCCACACGCACCAGTTGATTGCGGATGTGCTTGCTGCCGGGTTCATCCAGCGCATATTTCGATAACTGTCCGCGCAGTTCACGCACGGCAACTTTTTCCGGCAGATTCGTGGTTTCTACGGTGATGTGTGCGTGGCGCAGCGCAATCGCGGCGCGTTCGGCGCGGGTGGGTGCCGGCAATGTTACGCCCGTGCGCAGTTCGTGCTCAATATGTTTGAATATCCACGGCTTACCGAGAGACCCCCGCCCGATCATCACACCATCGCAGCCGGTTTCGGTCATCATCCGGGCAGCATCATCCGCGTTGAAAACATCACCGTTACCAATCACAGGCAGCGTATCCACAGCCTCTTTCACCTCACGGATCACGCTCCAATCCGCAGTGCCACCAAACCCCTGTGAGGCATAACGCGCATGAACAGCAATCGCTGCTGCACCGACCTGTTCTGCCGCTTTCGCAAATGTGATAGCGGTTTTCTCACCTTCTTCGAAGCCACTGCGCACTTTTACTGTCACCGGCACATCCACGGCATTGACCACTGCTTCTACGACGGCCTGCGCGGTACACACGTCTTTTAGCAGGGCAGCGCCACCCCCTTTTTTCGCCACTTTGGGCACCCAGCAGCCCATGTTGATGTCCACAATATCCGCACCATGATCGACCACGATTTTTGCCGCCTCTGCCATGTGCTCCGGCACATTGCCAAATAATTGCACGGCAAACGGGCTTTCTTCCTCTGGCGACCAGTCAAACATCTGGAAGGTACGCTCTCGGCTGCCTTTGTATTGCAGCGCTTTACTGCTGATGAGTTCCGTACACACCAGCCCACACCCACCCAGTTCACGCACCACCCGGCGTAGCGGATGGCTGGTTTGTCCGGCCATTGGTGCCAGTGTGAGCGGCGTTTCCATGATGATATTGCCGATTTGCAGCGGCTTGCGCAGGGTTTCGGTTGTCGGGTTCAGCATAGCTTTTACGGTATTGTGGACATGTGCTGTCATTGTAGCCGCACTGAGATGCGCTTCAATGGGCAACCTTGAACAATAAATCAGATGTTCTGAAACTTAACGACTTTCTATGGAACACAAATGCGAAAAATCAACTACACTGAACGACAGTAGATAATCGTGAGCGAGCACTATGCCACAACCCGAAATCAAAATCCGCAGGCAAAACCGCAAAAACCTGATGATGCGCCCCATACCCGGTGGCCTTGAGGTATTCATCCCGCACTGGATGAAAGAAGACGACCCACAGGTAAAGAAGTTCATCCGGCAGGGGAAGAAGCAGCTAAAAGATCACATCAAACCGCCGCCAGATGTGCTGACCACTGAAGTAGAGATCAAGGCAATGGTGAAAGAGTGGAGCAGTGCCATCGGCGTGACGGCCACGCGGGTGCAGTTCCGGCAGATGTACCGCAAGTGGGGATCATGTAGCAGTAAAGGCACGGTGACGTTGAATCGGGCGCTAACGTGGATGCCGTCACACCTCGCAGAGTATGTGGTGGTGCATGAACTGGTGCATCTGATCGAGTTAAACCACGGCAGCGGCTTTCAGAAGCTCATGACGCAGCATATGCCAGACTGGAGAGATCGTCAGGCAGAAATCCGCAGGAGCTATTCCACATTCGGGGACTGTACACCCGATTGACGGTTCACAGGTGACATCCGACATCCACTGGAGGGGGTTATTTGCTTCATCTTTGTGCGTGGGAACTGGCAATAGTCTGCTTCTGTGGAGAGTCTGAATTGTCATAATCAGGGGGTGCGGAGAGAGAGGGATTCGAACCCTCGGTGAGACTTGCGCCCCACACTCGTTTTCGAGACGAGCCCGTTCGACCGCTCCGGCATCTCTCCAATACAGCCCCAGAATTATACCGCGCACCACTGGCGCATAACACCCTCACTTCTGCCCATCGGCCCGCAACCGCCGGAAAAATGACCGGATTTGCTCTGCCGCTTCCTCCCGATAGATACCCGCGACCACTTCGACCTGATGGTTAAGCTGCGGATGCCGGACAACATCCATGATGCTGCCTGCGCACCCGGCTTTCGGGTCGGTCGTGGCATAAACAAGACGTGGCAACCGCGCCAGCACCATCGCCCCGGCACACATTGCACACGGTTCCAGCGTACAATACAGGGTTACATCCTCCAGCCGCCAGTGCCCAATGTGCTGTGCCGCCTGCCGGATAGCGATCATTTCGGCGTGCGCGGTCGGGTCGCCGTCCGCCTCGCG
The DNA here is from genome assembly GCA_039024535.1 of Chloroflexota bacterium. Lineage (GTDB taxonomy): Bacteria > Chloroflexota > Anaerolineae > Aggregatilineales > Phototrophicaceae > DAOTTY01. The sequence goes on along the minus strand of JBCCQC010000070.1, from coordinate 1,577 downwards.
GTGATTGTGCCCACGCCCGATCACCTCACCATTGCGAACCGCAATTGCCCCGATTGGCACGTCATCGTGCTCCAGTGCCAGCAACGCCTCTTGTAGCGTCAGTTTCATCCAGTCATAATCGTTCACCGTTGCATCCAATCGCCTGTTTCAAATCTGCTCGTCACTATACAGGAAAAAATCCTCATGTCACCCATACCGCCCAATGCCACCTGCCCCTGTGGTAGCGGCAAAAAGTACAAGAAGTGCTGCCGCCCGTATCACATACGGGTTCCAGTCCCATCACCAGAGGCCCTGATGCGCTCCCGCTACACAGCCTATACCGCCAGCAACATGGCCTACATCATGGCGACCACCCATCCTGACAGCAAATGGTACCGCGAAGACCCGGTAAAGTGGGAAAAAGAACTGACCCGAACAACTGGCGACAATGAATATCTCGCTCTGGTGATCCACAGCGCCCCGGCACCCGATGACGATACCGGCGAAGTAACATTCACTGCGACTATCACGCAGGATGGCCGGGACATATCGTTTACAGAGCACAGCCGCTTCGAAAAACATAACGGTATATGGAAATACGTTGATGGCGACATCAGCGATGCAGCAGAATAGTTGCAGCTTCTGAACACATTCTACACATCCCTGTTTTAAGCTGATGCTGGCCTGAAGTGCAGAGAGGTATCCTGTGAAAAAAACAATTATGGTCGTGGATGACAAAATCAGCGTACAGATGCTGATCGAAGATTATCTGACCGAGCGCGGCTACCGGGTGGTACGTGCCAGCAATGGGCGCGATGCCCTGCTGGTTGCTCGTAACGAAAAACCCGATCTGATTCTGCTGGACATCATGATGCCGGAAATGGACGGCTACGAGTTCATCCGCACTTACCACAAAGAGCAAGACACCCCCATTATCCTGCTAACGGCAAAACTGGAAGAAGCCGATAAGGTTGTGGGGCTGGAACTGGGCGCAGATGACTACGTAACCAAACCATTCGGGATGGCGGAACTGGTGGCGCGTGTACGAGCCGTGATCCGTCGCTCCGAAAAGACGAAAGAACCCGGTGACGTGCTGCGCAGCGGCAACATCATCCTTGACCTGAACGCACATCAGGTATCAGTTGCCGGCCAGAATATTGACCTCACGCCATCAGAGTTCCGTTTGCTACACGTTCTCATGACCACACCGGGGCGTGCCTTCTCCCGTGCAGAACTGCTGGAGCGCCTCAAGGGGGACTCGCTGGACGGCGTAGAGCGCACTATAGACGTGCATATCCGTAACCTGCGCACCAAAATCGAGCCAGATCCGTCTCGTCCAGCGTATATCCAGACAGTATTCGGCACCGGGTACCGCTTCAATGCCCACACCGAAGGCGACATATAATGCGCTCCCTGCGGACAAAACTCATCCTGATGACCCTCATTACCGGTGTTGCCGGTGTCATTCTGACTGGCTTCTGGGTGCGCTTTATGACCCTGCGCGAGTTTGACCGACTGAGACTCGAACAGGCACGCGCCACCTACACCGATGAGGTAGTACGATACTATCAACAATACGGGATGCTGAACGACTTCCG
>JBCCQC010000069.1:0-11480 GCA_039024535.1 Chloroflexota bacterium | reverse complement strand
GGCACTCCGGTGTCATACTTGCTGGCATGACCGGAGAGCCCAATAATTGCATTCATCGGGGTTCGCAGTTCATGGCTGGTGTTAGCAAGAAACAGGGTTTTTGCCTCGTTAGCTGCCTCTGCTGCTTCTTTTGCTGCCAGTAGATCAACCGCAGTTTGCTCTAACTGAATCTGCGTCGATTCTACCCGGCGAATGGCCGGACGAGATACACCAAACCAGACTGCAATAACAGTGACCAGACCAAACGCGACCAGTATGTAACTGAGGCTCTGTAAACCCGCAATCGCGCTGGTCGCTTCGTCATCATACTGGAATACAATAGCGTTCATACCCGGTAGGAATTCACGTTCATTTTCTAAGATGACCTGGATGTGAGGGGACAACTGTGTTCCACAGTCATCCGATCTGTTACCCTGTTCAATCACAAGTATGCAACGTCCTGCAAAAATCATTGCCTGGAAGTTTGGCTCAATTTCAGCAAACAATTTGTTTACCTCTGCGCTGTTGCCCCCGTGTAAACCGAGTTCTCTGTCTCCATCCTGAAGCCCACGGTGAGAGCTTTCCCACAGGTTTAAAGTGGACTCAAGTTCACTGAAACGCTCATCTGGTGTTGTAATGTCTTCTGGCGTTTGGATCGCCAGTGCGTTTTTTGCCAGTCGCTGGCTTAACATACGCTGGCGCCCGGCGATGTTAATTACACGAGCGTTGTCTGTCTGATTGGCAATTACAATTTGCAAGAGTATTTGTGCCGTGACGATGAAGGTGGCGATAAGTATGAGAGAAATAAGTGAGCGGTTCCTCAAAAACTGCGTGCTGGATAGCAATTTTTCCATGCAGTTTATCTCCTCAGGCTGTAAATTTAAGTCTCACAATAAGAATACAAATGCCCGTTATATTTCACAATATAACGGGGTCGTTTTTACAGGAATTTAATGGGGTCAATGCGTAGATGTGCCTGGTAGATGTGGACCGCTATAGCGTAAAATTACAGGGCTATGGTAGCGCCTCGCCGATTTGTGTCACGATCAGATCAGCGTCTGCGGCGTCGATCACATCATCGTTGTTGACATCTGCTGCGGCGTTGTTGCCGTTTTTCGTCTGCCCGATGCGATTGACCACGTACACAGCATCAGCCGGGGTAATTACGCCATCTGCGTTTACGTCATAGGGTGAGCCACGCGAGATATTGACCTCGAAAGCTGGAATGATAACGGCGGCGGAAACCGTATTGCCGGAGGTGTCCGCAACTTCATCTGCCGCGACGCTGACGCTGAAGGTGCCATTGTCGAAAATATCAAAATCACCGCCGGGGCCGGTGACCGTATAGGTGGCAGTAACAATGCTGCCGCTGTCGCTGGTGACTGCGCCGGTGACCGTTGCCCCGCCACTGACGATAATATCATTGGTGTCGATGGATGCCGGGTTGATCGCCACATCATCGATGTACTGTACCTGAATATCGACTGTTGCTGTGTATGCCGTCACAGTAGCCGGGGGCACGGCCACACCAACTTCTGGCGCGTTGAACTCGATTACGGCCAGCTTGAGTGAGTCATTCACACCGTCATGATAGCTGATGAGAGCGTTGCCACTGGCATCCAGCACCAGTGAATTGAAGCGGCCAATATCCGCCCCGCTGTTCCCGCTGTCGACAATCCGCACGTCAGGGTTAGAGCAGGTTACGTCGTTGCAAACCGCCAGTTTGAGTGCGCCGCTGGTACGGTCATGATAGCTGATAAGGGGCAGGCCACCACCATCTAGCACGATAGTATTGAAAGCTCCAACTGTGACAGATGCCTCATTGTTGAAGTCCACTGTGGTGAATGATGGTGTCGTACAGGTGGCGTCATTGCAGTTCACCAGTACAAGCGGCCTGCCGGTGGTGCCCGGATTGCTATACGTAATGAGTGGGAAGCCACTGGCATCCAGCACAATGGAATTATCAGAGAAGGCACCGTCATTGGTGATGGTGGTGAATGTGGGATTGGTACAGGTGGCATCGTTGCAGACGGCCAGCCTCAGTTCGTCGGCACCCCTCCTGCCACCCGGTTGTGCCCGGTAGCTGATGACCGGAAAACCACTGGCATTCAGCACCATCTCTGCATAACTACCTGTCCATCCTCCAGCGTCAACAACGACCACGGTCGGCGTGGTGGCACAGTTCACGTCAGAACAATAGACCAGTTCAAGGTCACGGCCATCGTTCTCATAATATGCAATGATGGGGTAGTCGTTCGGCCCCAGTACGAGGGTATTGTACTGCCCCGGTTCACCGGCAACATCCAGCGTGGTGAGGGTCGGGTTGGAGCAGGTGGCATCGTTGCAGACGGCCAGCTTCAGCTTATCATTCTGGTTGTCGTGGTAGGCAATGACGGGGAAGCCACTCGCGTTAAGCTGAATGGAGTTGTAGACGCCTACATTTTGCCCGTCGTCCACGGTGACGATGGTCGGGTTGGTACAGACAAGGTCGTTGCAGTAGGCAAGTTTGAGGGTAACACTGAAGAAGCCATCGTCGGCATCAGCACCATAAGCAATAATCGGAAAGCCGGTCGTCGCATCCAGTACCATTGATGTGTTGATGCCGCCGCCGAATTCGGGATCATCTACAACGGTGATCTGTGCAGCGGCGGGATGTGCGGTCAGCAGCAGTGCGCACACGGCCAGTGCCACAGTGACAGCAACCGTGCGTTGGGTTCGCGTGAAAAGCCTGTTTACATGCAGCATGGCGTCCTTCAATCCATAAGAAAGCGTGATATAACGGAAAATTACACGCGGGAATGATACTTGAGGACACCATAACGGTCAACGTCAGGTAAACGTAAACCCAACGGATGACGCTGTTTTTTACACTTTATCTATTTTGCAGGCGCACACGCCCATTCCCCGGCGGGATGAGGCCGGTTGGCTCCGGTGGACACTTTTTGCACACGCTCTCATCTATTCCCGCAGCACAACAGCCCAGACTGTTATAACCCCGGCTGCCAGCAGCATCCACATCGTTACAATGAGGCGCTGCCGGACGGCAGACCACGGCGATTGCCCGGTGGCTGGCAGGGTACCAACGCTGGCAAGAAAGGCTTCCTGTGTGGCCGTGATGTTTGCGCGGGTTGTGGCGGTTGCCTGTAGTTGCGCCGTGGTGAGGAGGGCAGCCTGTTCTGTCGCGGTGATGTCGCCGCCGTCATCATCGTCGTCGTCGCTGCTACTACCGAAAATCACGTCTGCTGTACCGGAGACTGCCCCTGCCGCGAGGTAGTTTGCGCCGTTGTCGCGTGCGGCATAGTTGGTGACGACGCCGGTATTGGTCACGGTGTCTGGCTGTTGTGCGACCAGCACCAGATCATAGGTGACGACGACAATATTTGCGCCGGATGTCGCGTTGAAGGGCGTACAGACGCCGGTTAGCTGGTCAAAGTCGTTCAGTTCAATGCCATCGTCAAACAGGTCTTCAACGCCGTCGCCAAGGTTGATGTAGGTAAGCCCCGTCCCGTTGCCCAGCCGCACCTGTAAGTTAGAGCCGGTTGCTGGGATCCCAAAACCGGCGGGGATGTCATCACGGAGCGTAATATCGAACACGCCATAGGTTGCATCGCCAACGTTCTCTACCACAAAGGCAAACGTCACCACATCACCCACCTGCACACCGTTTACATCGCTGTCGATGGCGTTGGCTTCCAGCGCATCGGAGTTGATGATGCCGGTAAAGGAGGGGTTGCTGCCGGGGGGATTAAAGGTTGCTGGCCCCACTGTGGGCGGCTCATATGCGACGGTAGAACTGCTGCTGGCAACGGCTCCCTTTGTGGTGCGCAGGATGGGGCGTTGCAGTGGCAGGGCGGCCAGTGCCGCGCTTGCATTGAGGCCGTCGTTTGTGGTGTTTTCCTGTGTTTCGATAATGTTGCCTAGGAGTTGATCTGACGGATAGGGCGCATTGAGGACGGTGGCGGTAAACAGAATGTCGATGTTTACGTTGGTGTTGGTATCGTCGCTGTTGCTGCCATAGTCAAATGTCACCGTGTTGTTGATGGTATTTTCTGACGTAATAGCCGGTGGGCCAATGTTGCCGTCGGTGGTGTCGTTGGGGCCATATCTTGCCGTTCCCGCCGGTGGAATATCCGCAGAGGCAGCACTGCTGTCAAATGTTGTGATTTCGCTGGCGTCGTATACCCGCTGCGGCAAAAAGTCTACCAGTTGGAGCGTTTCAAAGTCGCGGGTGGGAACCGTCTGCTGAACACGGTAGGTCACTTCGTCCAGCGGGAAAATAAACTGGTCGGCACAGTTCGCCACTGCGCAAAGCACCCCGTTGATGGCATACAGTTCTTTCGTCGGGTCAACATTGACGATATTAAACTCAACGTCCGTGACGTTGGTGGCGGTTATGGTAGGGTTCGGCGTGAGATCGGACGGGGCGAGCAGCACACCTTCTATCTCGGCTTCGTTGGTCAGTAGGTCGCCCTGGTCAACGTTGATGTTGGTGCCAGTCGTACTGGCAAACTCCTGATTGATGGTGGCCCGGTAGGTTAATGTGCCCTGCGTCGGGTTGGTTGCGCCGCAGTCCAGCGAGTTGCCGCCCGCGCCGCCTGTGGGAACACATGCGCCCAGTACGTTGCCGTTATCTGCCTGCCCTGCACCGGCCAGCGCCCCGGAAATGTCAAATACCAGCAGGGTGCTACCATCGGCGTTCGTCGCCTCTGCGGGGACAATCGGGTTGACGGTTGTAGTCGTTCCCAGCCGGTCAAACGTCAACACTGCTGAACCCGCAACAAATGTCTGCCCATCGGAAAGGATATCGTTAATCACAACGGTTCCAAATGCAAACGAGTCGGCTATCTGGTAGTCCATTGTGTAGGTAATCACATCCAGTGGAGATTCGCCCGGAAAGTTGTTGTCCGTTGTGATGGCGTATACCTTTTGCACGGCAATGGACGCGATGAACGGCGCATTGTTGCCGGGGCAGGTGGGGCAGGTGCCGTCTGCCTGTGCATTACCGACAGTTGCGCCGTCGCGCGGGTCGGCGGGTGTCCAGTCCCCGCTGGCAGCGGATGTATTCTGCGTGAAAAAGCCAGCACCAGTCGTGCCATCCAGCACATCGTTGCCGCCTGCATCGCTGAATGGTGCGATGAACTCGAACGTAATCACTACATCATTCGCACTGGCGGTGCCGGTCACACTGGCAACCGTCACGACTAGATCATCCCCGGCGGCGGTGGGGCCATTGTCTGTAAACGCCAGCGCAGTGCCGGTGCTGTCTACAACGGAAATGATCTGCACAAATTGCAGGTTATCTGGCATAAAGTCCGTGACTTCGAGGTTCGTGACGGTTTCCCCGGCGGCTACATCAACGGTGATGGTGTACTGGTAACTGTAGCTGCTGCCACCGGCAACCTCGCCCTCCTGTGCGTTGTTGACCTTTGAGATTTCCATCACACGCGGCGTAATCGGAAAGCTATCGAAGCCGGTGACAAGGAAGGGATCGCAGCACGGGTCGTCTTCTGCTGTGGAACCGCGTGTAAAACCGCCCCGTGTGCGTACCGTAAGTGATTCGTTGGCGTCTGCAAGGTCACTCATCTGCGCTGTAACGTTAAGGACTGCCGGGGGTTGATCTGGCGTGATGGCGGCCAGCGGCAATTGTACGACCACCAGCACATCGCCGGGGGTGCCACACACTTCGACCGGCAGCAGATCTGTGCCGACCAGCAGCGGGTGATCCACACAACCGCCGGATGGAAAAACGAGTTCTTCTACACTGAGCGTGAGGCCCAGATAGCTGGCACTGATGAATGAGATGCCATCCACCGTGCCGCCGTTCGTCGTGCCGTCGGCACCGCGCCGGGGCAGCACAATATCGATAAACGGCCCGTAGCCCGTGTCCACTGTGTCTGTGTTATCCAGCGTGACGGTGAATGTGAATGGTTCGCCGATGAGAACATCATCCGGGACATTCGTAGTGACAACGGGAACAGGGATAGCAAGCGCATCTGCCGGGAGAAACAGTAAAATCCCGGCAACCAGCACCAGCAGGGGGTAGGGCATCCTCATGATAGCGATTCTCCTGTGATGAATGAGAGGAGTTAGCGTCTATCATATCGAAGCATTTACTCTGTAAACAATAGTACCGGGGGGTTGCAGGAATAAGGTATAGAAATTGTGATGATGCTGCAAAATGAAAATAGCTGTGCCTGATTCCGTAATGGCCCGTAATGGCCGAAATGACTGGCTTGTTGCCCCTCTGATTGCTTATATGCGAACACGGTGGGTGACTACTTCAGTCATAACAGTTAGAATGTTATAATTGTAGCTGTAGGCGCTGAACTGCGCCTATAAGACAGAGTAGGTTTATCGACCGGAGTTCAAATGCGCCTCTTTCGTCAACGCTTGCGGAGCTTCCTGCCCACTTTTGCTATCTATGCTTTTGGTCTGGTGGTTGTGATCTACATCTGGCACCCACCGGCCACATCCAATAATTTTGCGGTATTTGCATTCCAGCCAACCCCGACATACTTCGCTACAGGCACATGGACGGCACAGCCGACGCCAACTGCTGCATTTACACCGACACCTACCATCACACTAACTTTCACACCCACGCCGACTGCTACGTTTACCCCAACTCCCTCACCTACACCGGAGAGCCTCACGTTTGATTTGAACCACGATGGTCTGATTACAGCCGTGGACGCCATTATTGTTGTCAACCGCATTGGTGAGGTAAAAGACGATGACAACGCCTTTGCCGATGTCGACAATAAAGGCGTCATTGACCAGAACGATGCCTTGGCGGTCGTTGAGCAAATCGGATCATCCGTAGAATAATGTCGGGTTCCGGGAGGTTGGGTGTTATGTCTCACTTCCCGGTTTGTCCAGAATTGAGCCGAAAATGTATTTGACAGTTGTCTGACAACCTGATACATTAATCTCAGGCTCATAAAAAAGTATTTCTCGTGGACTCTAAACCGTTTCAGTTTCAATCTATCCAGCAGCCCAGCGTCGTCGATCAAATTACGCAGACCATTCGTGATGCGTTGATCCGTGGCGAACTCAGCCCCGGCCAGAAGCTCCCCTCAGAGCCAGAACTGGCGCGGCAGCTTGGCGTGGGCCGCAGTGCCGTGCGCGAGGCGTTGAAGGTGTTGCAGGCCATCGGCGTGGTAGAGTCTCGGCGTGGGAGTGGTACCTACGTTGTTGAGGAGCCGTCCGACCGGATGCTGAACCCGCTGTCTTTTGCGATATTGCTGGGGACGAACGTATCGTCGGAGTTGATCGAGCTGCGTGTGATGATTGAAATCGGGTACTGCGAACTTGCTGCGAGCCAGGCCACAGCAGCCGATATGCAGAAGATTGAGCAGGCGGCGCGTGCGCTGGAAAATGCGGTATCACATGCTGACCATGAGCATCTGGCACAGCTTGACCTGAACTTCCATTATGCCATTCTGGAAGCAACCCACAACCCGCTGGTACAGAAGATCGGGCGGGCAGTGGAAGAACTGTTCTTCAGTTCCATCAGCAATAACTTTAAAGAAGTGCAGAACGTAGAGCAGGCGGTTGCCGCACATCGGGATATTATCACGGCGCTGCACAGCCACGATCTACATCAGATTCGCACGGCTATTGTCGATAGCCTGAAGAACACACCGTGGAAAGACCAGGTGACGGTGCTCAGAAAGATACACATTAACGGGGTTTAGCGCTCCGGGTACGGCAGTCGCTGTTATTTTTTCACACAAGTTGTCTGACATGTGACAACTGATAGAATCGGGACATCCGGTGCAACCTGCACTGATAATCCAAAAATCTATTTTAGAACTATACAAATGGAGCTTACTTACATGAAAAACCTCTCCCGTCGCAATTTCCTCCAACTGGGTGGCCTTGGTATTCTGGGTGCCGCCAGCGCATATAACCCGCTTGGCAACCTGATGATTGCCCGTGCGCAGAGCGAAATCACCCTGCAAACGTGGGGATCGTTCATCACCACGAACAACGCGCTGCTGGAAGGTGCGCTGGCAACGTGGGCCGCCACCAACGACGCCTCCGTAAATATCAACTTCACTGGCTTTGACGCGCTTGCTGACACGCTCTCTACAGCGGCGGCGACCGGCGCAGGCCCGGATGCGATTATGATGCTGCACGCTCGCCCGCACCAGTTCTCCGAAGCACTGGTGGACGTAAGCGACATTGTGAACGAAATCGGAGATGCGAACAGCGGCTGGTTCGGTGTGGCAGAAGAAGCCTGCATGGTAGACGGTGTGTGGCGCTCTGTGCCGTTCTTCGTGGCTGCGCACGCGATGGTGTATCGCGAAGACCTGTTTGCCGAGGTTGGCTTCGATGCCTTCCCGGAAACCTACGATGATCTGCTGGTAGCCGGAACCGCCCTCAAGGAAATGGGGATGCCACTGGGCTTCAGCCTGGGCCGTGCCGATGGTGACGGCAACAACTTCGTGTTCAGTGTGCTGTGGTCGTTTGGTGGTGCTGTGACCGACGCTGACGATAACATTGTGCTGGATTCCGCAGAGACCCGTATGGCACTGGAATACGTGCAGCAGCTTTACAACGATGCAATGGATCCGAATGTGGCTACGTGGGATGACGGCGCGAATAACCGTGCGTACCTCGCTGGCGAAGTGTCCTGCACGAACAACGCCTCCAGTATTCTGTGGGCAGGTCGTCGGGATGGCGTGGACTTCATCGAGAGCACGAACCATGCGCTCTACCCGGCAGGCCCGGCAGGGCGTAACCAGTTCGGCCAGGTTCACAGCTTCGGCATCCTCAACAGCAGCGAAAACATCGACGCGACGAAGGAAATGCTCAGCTTCATCAATAGCGATACGGTGTGGCAGCTTCTCGGCGCAGATGGCTTCGCCTTCCTGTACCCGCTGTTCCGCAGCCTTGAGGACGACGAAAGCATGGCATGGAACGCAGAGCCAAAGCTGGGCGCGTTCAAAGGCCTGGCAGAAGACGTTCACACGCACGGGTGGCCCGGCAGCCCCAGCGCCGCCGCCAGCCAGGTTGCCAGCGACTTCGTACTGAGCGATATGTTTGGCAGTGTGGCCGTGGGCGCTGCGTCCATTGATGAGGCCATTGCCACTGCCGTTGAGCAGATTGAGGACATCTACGGCGCGTAGGGTTCTTGAATCAGGATAGAATCAACGCAGGGGTTTGATGAATTGAACCCCTGCGGGCAAACCGTGCCACCCACAAAACTAGTGTTATGGGAATAAACTGATGCAACGAACTGAACCGCTTCTTTCTGCCCGTTCCAGTGATGAGCCATCGGGCATCCGGGCGGTGCTGCGCCGCTGGACGGACGATGAGCACCGGCTGGGCTACCTGATGGTGATGCCAGCGTTGCTGCTGCTGGTTGTGATGGTGGCCTACCCGTTTGTGGTTTCGATCTGGCTGGGTTTTACCGATACGCGCATCGCGCAGCAGGCTACGGGTAACTTTATCGGCTTCGAAAACTACATGAACCTGTTGAACCGCTCGGTGTTTGCGGACAAAGTGATTCGCAATACGATTCTGTACACGGTGGGCGCGGTGCCACTCAAGCTGGTGCTGGGGATGATACTCGCACTGCTGTTGAACCGCCGCTTCCCGCTGCGCAACCTGATTCGCGGTCTCATTCTGCTGCCGTGGGTAGTACCCACATCGCTGAGTATGATTGTGTTTTTGTGGCTGTTTGAGCCGACCTTCAGCGTCCTGAACTATCTGCTGGAAGGCGTGGGGCTGGCCCCGGTGAACTGGCTGGGCACCCCATCCACGGCTTTATTTTCCGTGATGATGGTGAACGTGTGGCGCGGCACGCCGTTCTTTGGTGTGATTTTGCTGGCGGCGCTACAGGGCGTGCCCGGTGACCAGATTGAGGCGGCACGTATCGACGGCGCGAACACATTGCAGCGGTTCTGGCACATTACCATACCGGCCATTATGCCGGTGATTGTGGTGTCCACGCTGTTTTCGATTGTGCGCACATTTGCAGAGATGGAAATTGTGTGGATCCTGACCGAGGGTGGCCCGTTCAACAGCACGCACATGATCGGTACCTACGCCTATCAACTGGCGATCAAAAACGCGAACATCGGTGAGGGTGCGGCGGTATCGCTGTTCTTCTTCCCGGTGATGGTGATTATTGTCTGGTTCCAGTTGTGGTACCTGCAACAGAGGAATAACGCATAATGGCGGCTGTACACAGCAATTCACGCATGGCAACTCTGCGCCAGGATCGGCGCTTTCAGGCTGGCATCTGGAGCACGTTGAGTTATGTCGGGCTGGTAATTTTTCTGGTGTTGTGGCTGTTCCCTATCTTCTGGATGGTGGTGACGAGTATCAAGCCCAACCGCGAAATCACGATGAATGTGGCTCCGTTGAGCGTGCAGGAACCCACGCTGGATAACTTCACGTATCTATTCGAGCGTCAGCCAGATATTGAGATGGGCGATATGGTTATTGAGGGCAGCCGCAATACAGAGTTTGTGCGCTGGTCGCTGAACAGTGTGCTGGTTTCTACGGCGACGACTGTGCTATCCGTCGTGGCCGGGACGATGGCGGCCTATGCGCTGGTACGTTATAGCCTTGTGGGGCGCGGGACGATGGGCCTCGGCATTTTCATCACGTATTTGCTGCCACAAACACTGCTGTTTATCCCGATGGCGTATGTGGTGCAGCAGCTTGGCCTGTACGATAACCTGTTCGCGCTGGTGCTGGTGTACCCCACGATGATGGTGCCGTTTTGCACATGGCTGATGATGGGTTACTTCCGTGCGATCCCGGCGGACATGGAGAACTCTGCACGGGTAGACGGAGCCACACGCTGGCAGGCGTTCTACATGATTGCGCTGCCGCTGGCCCGTCCGGGGATTATCAGCGCGAGTATTTTCACGTTCACGCTTAGCTGGAGTGAATTTTTGTATGCGCTGGTGTTGATGCCCTCATCCGCGAACCAGACGATACCCATCGGCGTGCCAAACGCACTTTCCAGCGGCGATGTGTTCATCTGGGGGTCTTTAATGGCCGCCGCTTTGCTGGGATCACTGCCAGTTGTGCTGGTATATGCCTTCTTTATGCGCTACTTTGTAAGTGGAATGATGGTAGGCGCAGTTAAAGGCTAAACATATGTTGAAACGATTCGATCATCTGGCAATTGCCGTGCGCGACACGGAAGCCGCACTCAAGCTATACCGGGATAAACTCGGACTGCCGGTGCTGTTCAGCCAGGAACACCCCGACCAACCGCTGCTGATGACGCACCTCGATATGGGGAACGCGCAGTTGCAGCTCATCCAGCCGCTGACGGATGACCACCCGGTTGCACGGTGGCTGGATGAGCACGGCGAGGGGCTGCACCACTTTTGCTTTTACGTGGATGATGTTGCGCAGACGTTCGCAGCGTTGCCGGAGCGTGACCTGCAACCAATGACCCCAGCACCGGGGGGCGGTCCGAATGGGCGGCGTGCCGGGTTTATCGCGCCGGGGACGACCCACGGCATTATGAT
>JBCCQC010000068.1:0-11527 GCA_039024535.1 Chloroflexota bacterium | reverse complement strand
GCAGCACTGACGATAACGGTCATAGCGACGTTCTCACACGGGGCCGGGGCGGTAGGCTGGGGTGTGCTGCTGCTGGCAATGCTGTTTAACGGGTATCGCAAACCGCAGCACTATGCCGCATGGCTGGTCACGGCACTGGTAGCGGTACCCGTTGAAGAGCATTGCCAGCAGCAGCACGCCCCAGCCCACAGCCCCGGCCCCGTGTGAAAATGTGGCAATAACTGTGAGCACCAGTGCTGCAATCAGTCCGTTACGCTGGTTCCGGGTGAATATCACGAGGGTAGCAGCCAGTAGAATCAAAAACTGAACGTGGAACCATACACCGTGATACACAATGATCCAGTTCAGGTTTTGCTGCACGGAAAAAAACAGCAGGGAAGCCGGGAACAGCACGAACGGAAAAATCTGCCGGTCAGTGCGCCATACCAGAAACATCAGCAGCCCGAATGTGGCAACGGCGATAGTGAAGTTAAACAGCAGTTCAACGCGCAGGTTCCAATCCAGCAGGTGAACGGATGCAATCGTCATCAGATAGGAGGGTATGGTCAGGTGCCCGATGGCTGACTGCAATATATCGTCCAGCGTGAGCGTGCCGGAGGCCGTTTTGAACGCAATTGTGGCAGAACGGAGCGAATCGGCACGGGGGATGTTCAGCCAGAATGCATGGATAAAGTAGACAAGGTAGGCCAGTGGCACAAACCCGGCCAGTACCCCGGTGACATTCACTGGCTGCTGTATCCAGTTGAGAGACCCGCGCATCACGCACTCCGCACTATCATAAACAGCGGGAATTCTAGTGGTTGTGCGGGAATTGTAAACAGGGAAGTCTATTCAGCAGCAACCGTGGCGTTATACAACGACACATGAACCGGCTTTTCGTCAGTGGTGCTTTTCAGCACCTCATATGCGGATTCCGTCTGCGTTACGGCCATGGTGTGGGTATCGCCGGTACGAGTCGCAAATACCACGCGCCATGTATTTTCGCCCGTTTCGGATGCCGATTTCATGCGCAGTGCGCTGTACTGCGTCACGCCGAGGTATTCGCGCAGGGCCACATCTGCGGCCTGCACATATGGCGCATAACATGAGCGTCCGCGTACTTTCGGCAGGTGCATCTGGCCCTGTCCCTCGGCCTGTACTATGGCGGCAGCGTCTTCCGCGTCAAGGTGGCCGTAGTACGTGCCGTGTGGAAATGCCAGACCCGTCCCGGCGAAGCGGTGCCCGCCAATGTGCGTGGACTGCCACACGCGACCCGGTGCCAGCGAGCGCAGCGTGTTATACACTGACCATCCGTAGGGGCCACAGGCGCGGTCGCGTTCTTTGTGGACGCACACGGCATAGAACGGTTCTTCCACGCGCTTTTCCTCGTCCACGCGCCCGTTCAGCATATCGGCCAGCGGCATGGAAAGCAGGTCTTCGTAGCGGTTGAGGTCAAGGGCATAGGCACGGGGCAGCAGTTCGTCACTGAAAACGATGTATGCACGCAGCGGCCCGGTTTTACGCTCCATCTGCCGGATGAACAGCATACGCGGGTTGCTGGCTGTTTCCAGAGCGGCGTTGATATACTGTGCCACGCCCTCGGTGATGGTGTTGTTGCCGATTTTTGTGGCTTTCGGGTGCCAGTTCGGGCGGTATTCCAGCAGGAACCACACGTCATAGCGTGAGCCGGTTCCGGCGAGTTGTTCGTTGTTTGCACGCGATGAATCCGCGCAGAGTGTCATATCGTTCATAGTTGTTCCCCGGTAATTTCAGGCATTGTCGTAGATTATAGCGCGGCGCGTTACTGTGCCCAGAGTTGCGTTTCGATCGTGATGGGCTGTCCGGACTCGGCGGCCTGCCACGTCACCATGTCCAGGTAGCGATCCTGGCACGCCTCTGCCAGCGAGTAGAACGGGTCGCCACCGTCGGCGTAGTCCGCCATTTTGAGCATCGCGTGACCGATGGCGATTTCTTCGTCGGTGAGCCGTGCGGGGGCCAGCGGATTTTTGTAGAGCCACTGCTCGCCTACCTGAATACCCTTGAGGTGGTGGCCCTGATGATTGCCGCGCTGTCCCATGTCCTCGCGCCGGAACGTGACGTGAATCGGCGTGGTGTGATCCTGCAAATACACTGCTGTGTCGTTGATGATCTCGCCGCGTTCGCCACGAATGAGAATGCGTTGCCCGCGAATGTATGAGAAATACTGATCGCCGGTGAAGTCCAGTATGCCGAGTTTGTCACCGAAGTTCATGTGGGCGATAAGCTGTGTTGAGGTGGTGATTTCTTCGTGTTCCGGGTCGCCGTCACGGTCGGGGCTGCTCACAACGGGCGAGTCGAATTTGTGTGCAGTGATTGTCGCGTTTTCAAACATCACGCCGAGTGTGCGCCGGATGAGGCTGATGCCGTGGTAGCCGTGGCCCACGGAGTATTGCGCCTGTGATACTGTGCCAATTTTGCCAGTCTCGATAAATGCGAGGCGGGCGGCGTGGTGCGGCTGTAAGTGGAACTGCTCCGCGACGGCTATTTTCGCGCCATTCTGTACGAGTTGATAGAGTGCGTTCATGTCTTCGATGGTGGTAGCCGGGGGCGTTTCACTGAGGGCAGGCACACCTGCTCCGGCAAGTTGCGTAAGCATAACGGGGTTCACATCCCATGGCACGCTGGTAATGACATATAGTGGCTTTTGCGCCAGCATTTCATCCACGGAACCGAACAGCGGCACATTATAGCCGGTGAATTGTGATTTTGCGCGTTCCACGTCCCGTGTGACCACGCCCACAACAGTAAACAGATCCGGACGGGCGGCTGCAATGCGTATAAAGTGCAGGGTGCGCCAGCCGGTGCCAATGACTCCAAAGCGAATCATAAAATCTCCCTTCAAATAGGGGGAGTGTAGCGTGTGGGTGAGGCGGTGTCATCTACTGTGTGCTCATAATTGGCCCTGTAATGATGTGATTCGGTGCAAGTTGAATGGGCGTTTGGCGATCAAAAGGGCATGACTATGGGAGAGGCAGTGTTCTCAGGATTTTTCCGGGATCGGGAAATGGTTGGTAGGATGGTCTTTTGCCCATTTTTGCCGGGTTATCTCGCCACTGAGCATAACGCTGTGCATTCAGTTTTAGATCTGCTGTACCATAGCTGCAAGCCTCGCTTGATTTCAGCAGATCACACAGATAGCTACTCATGACATGGGCACAGCTCAGATAGTTGCGTCCAGTAATTTTCCAACGTGAGTGGACACTGCCTTCATAGAACCGTTTTACATAGGTTGCTTGTGGGACAAAGTGAAAGCGCCCGAGTAAGCAGAGTGCAAATAACCAGCACCGTTCGGGGTAAATTTGATCTTGAGTGCTACGAATCAGTAACTCGCTTTGCATAACTATGTTTCGTCGTACCAGACCTTTAAAGGCACCATTGAAGTATCCCGTCCAGAACATCTCCAGTGCTATTCCCAGAGTCCAACTGGCTTCTGCTGCGGCAGGATGTGGATCAGGTTTGTCACGTTCCGGCAGGGGGTTGTCATTCATGTCGATTGCCTTAATTGGCCCATAGGCAAGTATTGCATCTGTATTTGAATCCAGTGCATGGATCAGGGCTTCCAGGCTGCCGGCTGGTGAAAGGTCATCGTGAGCCAGAAAGCGCCAATATTCCCCCTGCGCTTCCTCCAATAAGCTGTTTATGTGCGCGACCCAATCCAGTTTATCCTGATGTTTGAGGCATCTTATGCGAGGATCGTCAGCATAACGCTGTGCAAGCTGGTCTATTGTATCGTCGTGACAGTGGCGATCCGAGATCAGCACCTCAACACCGTGCGCAGGGAGTGCATTGATGTTGGCGATGATGGTGGGCATAAACCGGCGTGACTTAAATAGTGGAATAACTACGGTGGTACTGGGGTGGCCTGATGAGGGAGTTTTCATTTTAGAATATCCTGGATGAGATCGGCTGTTTCCAGTGCGAGTAGGGGGGCCATACAGTATTTGCCTGTGTCAACTGTGATGTAGGAACCATGTGCAACCGGGCCAATTGCCCATCGTTGATGCAAATTGCTGTCCGGATCGTCTATGTCGGTGGCTCCTCTGGCAAGGATAACACCCCCGCCAATCTCATAACGCTTGTTGCTATCCAGCAAGCTGGACATGGCAGGAACATAAGTAGCCATTTCTTTAATATTTCTGTGGACAAATTCGCTGGACAGGCTTCTTTTGCGCACCACGTCGTGTAGTTTACGTCCGTCTTCATTGACCGATTGAGCGAGTTTGCATTCTGGATACCATGAGATGTAGTATGACCCATCGTGATAGTTGACTACATCGCCATAGGCCCCAAGGATGCCGGTAGCAGAGGGTATATTGTTGTGTTTTGTTGTGCAGGCTGAAATATTGATGGTTGCTTTGTAACGTGATATCCATTGACCCCGGTCAGTGATTCCTGCGGTCTGGTCGATTTTGAATTTTCCGTCCCACAGGCAATTTGCGACGCAAGCATAACGAGATAGAACAGTTCGGTCATTACACTTTGATATGATTTCTACATCACCGGATGCCAGTCTGTTTGCGGCAAGAACGCTGGTGTTTGCAATAAAATTGATACCAGCGTGTTGTTCTACAGCATGGGATAGTATGCTTGCTATAGCGATAGGTGAGACGGAACGTTCTTCAGTTTTAAAGGAACCGAGAGTTGAATCAGGTGAGAATAGCGCTTCATGATCGTGAGCCGTGTTTCGGCTGTAGTATCGCTCGGATTTCTGGTTTAGATAGAGAACATCTGAATTTGCTGTTATGTCATGGATGGCTGTTTCAATCTGTTGAAAGTGACTCTCGATAGCATCCATGTTCAACTGACTGTCATCGGGTACAAAATAGTGGAAGGGTTGTGAGAGCTGGAAATGTTCTGTGCCGTGGCCTGTGAGCCTCTCAATAATCTTCGAAAAGGATAAGGATCCACGTAACATTAAGGAATAGGTTTTTTTCAAAGGATCCTTTGCGTAGACGAAGCCCATGTGAAGTTTGCCCTCGTTGTGAAGGCTCGCGCCGGTCATAGGGGTGGGGGCCAGATCAATCAAATCAACCCTCTGACCCCGTTGAGCCAGTTCCAGCGCAAGGCAGCAGCCCATAATACCTGCCCCTAAAACAGCAACCTCAGCATGTTTGTAGTAATGCATAAAGACCTGCTTGTGTGTTGATCTTCAACGGTTCAGCATTTGTGAAGGTGTAATGATATTACTGGAGATTACAATCATCAATGGTACACCCTTATTCTTTTTTCAAGCATCGTAGCGTGAACATCAGGGGATATTTGCTGGCAACTGTTCACGGGGCTATGGCAGGTCATTTGCAGGTTGGATACCCTTATCAGCAAAGATTGATAGCAAGGGATGTATAACCTGATGACCGCAAAACCTGAAACGACCAGCGTCCACGGTGACGAACCCCTCCGCGAAACCACATCGCTGGCCCCGCCCATCTACCAGACCTCTACATTTATTGCGAACTCGCCGGAAGACTTCGGTGTGATGTCTACCGAGTTGCATCACCAGCGTAATTATGCCCGTTATGGTAACCCGAACCACGAACAGGTGGAAACGGTGCTGGCAAAACTCGAAGGGGCAGAGAGCGCACTTGTTACGGGGAGTGGCATGGGTGCGTTTTCGACCATGATGCTGACGTTCCTGTCTGCCGGGGATCATGTGGTGGCGCAGCGAATTCACTATGGTGGGGTGATTGGCTTTCTCGAAAAGATGGCAAAGTTCGGCATTCGTATTACGTTTGTTGACCAGACAGACCCGCAGGCATTTGAAGACGCGATTACGCCGGACACAAAAGTTATTCTGATCGAATCACCGTCGAACCCGACCATGCACCTGACTGATGTTGCGGCTGTTGCCGCAATTGGCAAGAAACACGGTGTGCTCACTATCTGCGATAACACCTACGCTACGCCAATTAACATGCGCCCGATTGACATGGGTGTGGATATTGTGTGGCACAGTGCAACCAAGTATCTGGGCGGGCATCATGACCTGATTGCCGGGGCGATTGCTGCCAGCAAAGCCCACATTGACACGATCTGGAAAATGTCGATCTCGGTGGGGGCGTCGCTTAACGGTTTTGATAGCTGGTTGCTGCTGCGCGGGATGCGGACGTTGCAACTGCGTGTGGAAAAACACAATGACAATGCGCTGGCTGTGGCACATGCGCTGGAACAGCACCCTGCGGTGACTGCGGTGTACTATCCGGGGCTGGCAAGCCACCCGCAGCACGCCCTGGCACAGCAGCAGATGAGCGGGTTTACGGGAATGCTCGCGTTTGAGGTTGATACCGACCCGGCCAGTGCTGACCGGTTTATCCATGAGTTGCAATACGGGATGCTGGCGGCGTCTCTGGGTGGGATTCATACGCTGGTGGCGCGTCCGGCGGCGATGCTGGCCGGTGTGGTGACTGAAGATGAGTTTGCGGCACGTGGTGTATCGTCGCGTATGATTCGTATGTCTGTGGGGCTGGAAGATGCTGATGACCTGATTGCTGACCTGCACACCAATCTGGATAAATTGCAACAGCACCAACCACAGGCGTGACGGTTAGTGTTGCCTGCGCCGGTTAAGATTCTGGTTGAACCGGCGCAAGCCCCTACCATGTGTTGCATCAGACGCATACAATAGCAGGATGACAACAGTAAGACGTGTGAAGAACCACTCATGAGCACCACCACGACAACATACAACTGGCTCCGCCAGAAAATTAAAACGCTGCCCTCTATCCGCAATGTGCATCGGTCGCTGGATACCCCTGCCGATCTCATCGTGCGAACGTGGGTGGGCATGAGTGTGAATATTTACTTTCTGGATGGTGTGCCGAACCTGCGTGCCATCAAACGACTGCTGCATGACAACACCCGTGTTTACCAGGCGTCGTTGTTCGTGCTGCACCATCAATTGCTGCCGCCGGATAGAAAGCGTCTCGTGCCGGATGACTGGATGTATGCCCTGCACGAGTTGAACAGCGAACGTATCTACACATACCTGCCCGGTGAGGAAGGCCTGCGTGAGGTTCACTTTGATTATATGCCGGATGGTGTGGAACGGGAGGTGTGGCACGGTGGCGAGGCGAAATTTGAAAAGCTGCGTGTGCTCAATGTGACTGTAAAGACCCGCGCCATTCGCGGGCAGTACATCATGGCTGACTTTGGCGCAAACCCGTACTGGCGCCGGTCGGAAAAACGCGCGGAACGGCTCCGCGCACGATTTAATCACGGGCCGCAGCATTACACGTGGACGCGCTACGATGCCGGTGCTATGCCCGGTGGCGCAGACAATGAATCCCTGCGGCGTGCCCACCTCAGTGATCTTGAGCGCAGTTGCGAAACACTCGGTGTGCCGCTGGGCGCTACACAGGATGAGGTTAAGGCTGCATTCCGCAGGCTGGCCCGTGAGTTCCACCCTGATGTGAGCGACCTGGAAAAAGACGAGGCCGAGGCCCGCTTCCGCGAAATTAATGTGGCCTATGAAACGATCAAAACAAAGAAGCGCTGGTCTTAGGGGAGCCGGGGACTGTGTTGTGTATGCGAAGTGTGTTGATTTTGCTGGTTTGCATGGTGGGGGTGGCCGGGATTGCACAGGCACAAACTGAGGAGCCAGACGCATGTGAGCCGCTAACCGCGCAAGATTCACAGGTTGCAGTGGACTTTGCCGATGCGCTCTTTGATGATGAGTGGACACGAACTATCACCGAAGAGGATGATGCGGTTGTTATATCGTGGATACTGAATGACCCACTGGGCGTGGGCTTTATCAACTATCTGGTGTTTGTGTGTGGCTATGACGAAAGCACGATTATGGACACGTATTTCAACGAGAGTTATTTTGATTCCACGCTGCGCGGCTATGATGCTTACGATATTGCCGTGCAATGTCATACTGGTGATGTAACGCTTTACGAAATTGAGACGGCGTTTGAGGGTAACGCTTTCGTTATGCGACGGTGGGTTGTGCTGCTGACGGATACGCGCATCATGGCTTTTGATCTTGTGTTTCCGCTTGACCGGCCTGACCTGATGCAGGACTATGCAAGCACACAATTTCCACAAATTCCCTTCTGCCGTGCCCTGGCCCGCACCCTGCCATGATAAATGGGCTGGGCAAGGTGTTGACACATTACTGGAATGTATTCCTGTCTGTGTGGCATCGCTTTCGTGCGTCAGAAAATACACGGCTGCTGTCCATGTCGATCCTTATTGGCCTGGCTACGGGGCTGACGACGTGGGGGTTTCGTATCCTCATTGAGCTAACGCGAAACTTTGTCATGGAACCCATCCGCGTGGCGCAGCTTGGCTATATGGGGGTGCTGGCGGTGCCACTGATTCTGGGTGCGACGGGCATTCTCGTTGGCTGGATTACCAGCCGGTTTGTTGGAACAGAGCGTTTGCAGGGCATTACCGGTATCATCGAATCCGTCGCTGTGGGGGGTGGGCGGCTGAACTACCGTCGAATGCCGGTAAAGGCCCTTGCGTCTGTGTTTTCCATTGGTGGTGGTGCTTCCGTCGGGATTGAAGACCCCAGTGTACAGATTGCCTCTAACATGGGCGCGTTTTTCGGGCAGCGCCTGCAACTTACCGAAGAACAGCGCCGTTTGCTGATTGCGTCCGGGGCAGCGGGAGCTACCTCTGCTGCGTTCAATGCGCCTATTGCCGGGGTGTTCTTCGCGCTGGAAGTCATTATGCACAACCAGTTTTCTACGCGGGCGGTGGGTGTGATTGTGCTGGCTTCTGTGATTTCTGCGGCGTCGTCGCAGGCCATTGGCCTTACGGAGACGACTGTCGGTGTACTGGATTTTACGTTTACCAGCCCGATAGAGATTATTTACTTCCTTCCACTGGGTCTCATCATCCCGCCGTTTGCTGTGCTGTTTACCCGCACGCTGTTCTGGCAAATTGACTTCTGGAAAGAGCGTGCAAAACACATCCCCTATCCTATCCGCACGGGGGTAGCCGGTTTGCTGGTAGGCACAGTGGGCATGGCATTCCCGGCCCTGCTGGGCAGCGGCCAGGTCTTCATGAATACGATTCTGGTCGATGATATGCAGTTTGCGCTGTGGCTGTTGCTTGTGCTGGCCTTCGGGAAAATTATCCTGACGGCTGTGAGCATTGGCGGGGGCTTTGTGGGGGGGGCGTTTACGCCGTCGTTGTTTATCGGGGTGGTTGTGGGGAGCTTTTACGGCCAGCTTATTGAGGGGATTCTGCCGGTTTCCAGTGATTCTCGCGTGTTTGCGGTGGCGGGTATGGCGGGCATGATGATCGGGGTGATTCGGGCGCCTATTATGGTGATTATGCTGGTGTTTGAACTTACCAACGATTACCAGATGATCCTGCCGATTATGTTTGTGGGGGTGCTGTCGTTGCAAATTGCGCAGGCTATTGAACCCGATGGTGTGTATGAGCGCGGCCTGCAACGTGTGGGGCTGAAGCTGAGCAGCGAACACAATGTGGACGTGATGCAGGGTATTACCGTTTCGGAAGTCATGCGCCCGGTAGAAGTTATTGACCCGACTGCTGACCTCAAAACGCTGCGTGACCTGCTCCATGACCGTCATCGGCGGGCGATGCTTACCACCGATGCCAGCGGTTGTGTGACGGGCATCGTCACGCTGAGTGATTTGCAGGATGCTTACGACAGGGAAGACCACGGCGCGAACCTGTGTGTGGGAGATATTGTTATAAATGAAGTTTTTACCACGCACCCGACTGATTCGCTGTGGGTTGCCGTGCGCCGCATGGGGCAAACAGGTGTGGGCCGTTTGCCGGTGATTGACCGGGGTAATGGTAAGGTCGTGGGCATCATCAACCGGCACGATGTGGTACGTGCTTATAATAGCGCCATTGCTAACCGCATCCGTGACCTGCACTACGCCGAGCAAATCCGCCTGCATCATCTTACCGGTGCTCACATCTTTGAACTCAACGTGACCAAACATGCTCCCATTGCTAACCATGAAATCCGCGATGTCAAGTTCCCGTCAGAAAGCACTATCGCTTCTATTCAGCGGGATGGCAAGCTGCTCATCCCGCACGGCGATACAGTGATCTTACCGCGTGACGTGGTTACTGTGGTTGCTGCGCCAGAAGCCGAAAACGACATCGCGCGTTTATTTGGCATGTAATGCCTTGCATAATCTGCGCAGATGGGCCACGATTGGCCGCGTTCATCTCGCAGTGAAAAAGAGGCACCGTGCAGGCAACACCACAATCTGCAAAATTTATTTCACCGGGGCAGCGGCTCATCTGGCTGGTTGCGGCGGCCATTGATCTGTACGCGCTTTCGCTGGTGTTGCTGCTGGCGGCCAATCTGTTCGCAGGTGAGCGGTTCAATGTAATTGCAATTATCAACAATGTGCTGCATCTGCCGCTGCTGCTATCGCCGCTGGTGCTGGTTATTGCGCTGCCGCTGCGCCGCTTCCGCGCCATTGTGCTGCTGCTGGTGAGCCTCGGCTTTACCGTTAACCACTATCTGCCGAACTTCCTGCCGCGCACGTTACCCACGCCAGAGGGGAGGGTTGTGAGCATTTACACGCATAACATACTGGCCCGCTTTGAACCCGATACCACTTATGCTACGGAAATCGAAATCATCCGTAACGCCGATGCCGACATCGTGCTCATTCAGGAAATGGGGTTCAGAACTGCCGCAGAGTTCGCGGCTCGTCTTGGCGATGTGTATCCGCACCGGGCATTGCACCCGCAGCCGTGGGCCAACAGTGGGCAGGGGGCCTTCAGCAAATACCCCATCCTCGAAGATGAGTTCTGGCATTTGGATGACTATATTCATCTGGGACACCAGCGTATGGTCATTGACATTGATGGTACTTCTGTCATCGTCTACAACATTCACCCGCTGCACCCCGGCATGGTGAATATGGATGTGAGCAAGCGCACCGAGGATGTGCAGACGGTGATAGATCGTGTTGCGGCAGACCCGCCGGATATGCCCGCTATCATTGCCGGAGATTTTAACCTGACGGATCTCACTGCGGACTACCGTAGTTTTCGGCGGACGGGCTTCAGGGATGTACACCGCGACGTGGGGCGTGGCTTCGGGTTTACGTTCCCGGCCACAGACCCGGTGCAACTGCTGCGGCTGGACTATGTTTTTTACAATGACTACTGGACACCACTCACATCTCAGGTCATCCGGCAGGCGGGGCAGAGCGACCATTACCCGCTGCTGGTAACACTGGAATTAAACGCACCATAAAGGGAGTACACACCATGACTATTCTTGTTACCGGCGGTGCCGGTTACGTGGGCAGCCATACTGTCCACTACATGATTGAAAAAGGCTACGATATTGTCGTCTTTGATAACCTCTACATGGGCCACCGCGAAGCCGTCCACGAAAAAGCCGCCTTTGTGCAGGGTGATCTGCTGAACCGTGACGATGTTGCCGGTGTCTTCCGGGATTACCCGGACATTGACGGCATTGTACATTTTGCTTCTCACACGATGGTGGGCGAGAGTATGCAAAAGCCGTGGCTCTACCTGCGCGATAACATTACGG